>DASXNK010000178.1 GCA_036495095.1 Candidatus Dormiibacterota bacterium
CGCCTTGTGCGCCTCCCAGATCTGCTCGCGCTCGTCGCCCTCGGCGACCCGGGCGCGGACCGGGTAGGTCTCGGTGCCGACCTCGACGGTGGCCTCCGGATGGGCCATGAGGTTGTGGAACCAGGCGGGATGCTCGGGCGAGCCCCCCTTCGACCCGAAGATGGCGATGTCGCCGTTCACCGGCCGGTAGACGAGCGGGCTGATCCGCTCCTGGCCGCTGCGCGCGCCGGTGGTGTGGAGCAGCACCATCGAGGCGCCCTCGAACATCCCGCCGCAGCGGCCCTGGTTGGCGCGGAACTCATCGATGATCCCGCGGTTGAAGTCGTCCATCTCGGACACGGCAACCTCCCAGTCGAGCCGGCGTGTGTTCGCGCCTCCCCCGGCCGGCCCGAACAGCGTACCGCCCGGCGCCTACTCGGCGGTCTCGGACGGCTCCATCAGGTATGCGAAGGGCGACCGCGACCGCTGCTCCTCGATCAGCAGGGCGAGCTGGTCTTCGAGACCCCTGCCCAGCTCACCGATCTCCTGCAGCAGTGCCTCCAGGCTCCGGGTCAGCTCGTCCACGGCGATTCCTCCGGTGTCGTCGGGGTTCGTGGACGGCTACGCAGCGGCTCGCCGCGCGGATGCCTAGGTGGCGGGGTGCGCCCCGCCGGGATCGGACCCCGGTCCCGCCGGCGGGGCCGGCTCCATCAGGTATGCGAAGGGCGAGCGGGCGCGCTGGTCCGCGATCAGCTCGGCCAGGGGCCCCTCGAGACGCTCTCGGAGGGCCGCCAGCTCCTCGAGCAGGTTCCTCAGGTGGTCGTGCAGGTCGTCCATGCCGGCATGGTCTCACCTCGTCCCGGCACGAGGTGACCGTGGCGGTCACATGATCGCTGCACCGTCTTCACAAGTCTGAACGGGTGCTTCACGGTGGCCGGTACCCCTGCCTGGGACGCTGTCCCTGCGGTCGCAACGGCGGCGGCAGAGAGCAGCCGACCACAGCGGAAGGGAGACCGACATGACACGGATCGCCATCACCTGCGAGGACTGCGGCCGCCGGCATCAGCTGGAGCGCCCCGTCGGCGAGGCCGGCATGATCTGGATCGTCTGCCACGAGTGCGAGCTTCCCATCCAGGCGATGTTCGACAGCCCCGGCAGCGCACCGGAGCCCGCCCCTCCCTCGCGGAGCTTCCAGGACGCCTGGGCGGGACTGTTCAACGTCTCCTCGAGCAGCACCCCGTCGCTCTGAGAGCGGCACCCGCGCGCGGTCACGCCGCACCACCGGTGTGACCGCCCGCGGGTGACCGTATCGAGGTCGCTCAGCCCACCGGCGCCGCGCCTCGACCGCGATGACCGCCGCCGCGCCGGCGTTCAGGTGCGAACCGTCCCGGCGGACAGATCCGATGCTGGCCGGTGGCGGTGAGCATCGAGCCATGCACGAGGTGACGGACGGCTTCACCCTCGTCGCTGCTGGCCGAGACCCTGGGCCTCCCCGACCTCGCGGGCAGCGCGCTGCGCGCCGAGTTCGACTCCTAGTCGAGAGTGACCGGCGACGTTAGTCATGGCTGGTGATGACAGGCGCGGAGAGGTCGGGACATCATCGATGTCATACGACCCGCAATCACGCCGGCGCTGCGCCGGCATTGGCGGCGCCGCTTCCGCGGCGCCCCTGTCGATTGCCTGCACGCCCACCTCGTCACCCGTACAGGAGCAGCCATGAAGACTGTCGTTCAGCATGCCGCCGGAGGCCTCGCGATCGCCCTGGTGGGGCTGGGGACCGGTGCGGTCCCGGCCAGCGCGGACGGATCCGGCGGCGCGTGCAACGCGAGTCTCGTGACGGGGACGCTGACGCCGTTCACCGAGTACATGAATCAGGCCCACCTGGAGCGCTCCCCGCTGCAGCAGGTGAGGGATGCGCAGGACCCCGACACCTACATCAGGACGCACACGATCCTGGCGCAGAACATGAGCGAGCCGCTGTGGAGGGCGCTGTTCACGATCTCGGACGGCTCGGCGAACCCGCTCCTCGTGAACGTCAACCAGGATCACTTCGAGCGGTCGCCGTCGCAGCAGGTCGGGGACATGGCGCAGGCCGACTCGTACGTGAAGCAGCACACCGTGCTGGTGGAGCACGTGCTGCAGCCGGTTCTCAGCGCGGTGAGTGGAGACTGCTGAGGCGTCGGGAAGGCCCGGTCAGGTCGAACCGACCCTCCGGACAGGTCCCCGAGACCCCTGTCCATCCGAGGATGTCAGCAACGGCGCGGCGGGACGGTCCTCCAGAGACGGTGCCGGCCGGGGGACCGCCCGCCGACCGTCTGCACATCTCCAACGAGGGACGGATCAGATGATGACCACCCGTCAGCGCTTCGCGGTCGCGCTCGCCGTCACCGGTGTGCTCGCCACCGGTGGCTCGGCGGCAGCTGGGTGCGCGATCAGCGCCGGCCTCGCCGTGCGGCCCGACCCCGTGCCGGCCGGTCTCCTGGCCTTCTCCGGTGGGCCGACCGGTGCCGAGGCGTGCAGCCGTCAGAACCTGGACGGGCAGGGCACCACCGCCGGGACCTCGCCGCAGGTCTGCATCGGCAGCGGCCTGTCGTTCATCGGCCCCAGCATCGGCCAGGTGGCCACGGTGATCGGCCCCACCACCATCGGGCCGGCGCAGGTCAACTCGGTCGTGTCCGCAGGGAACGGCGCCGGCGTCTGACCCTCAGGACCGAGCCCGCAGGGCGTCGACGACCGCCCCCGTCCCCGCCGCCTTGTCGACGTGGACGGCACCGAGGAGGCGTACGACGGCGTCGCGGTGGGGGGTGGGGTCCAGGCCCGAGAACACGATGATCGGAAGGGCCTCGGGCGGACGCCTCTCGCGGATGCGGGAGCACATCTCGAAGCCGTCGAGCCCGGGGATGCGGACCTCGGTGACCAGGGCGTCGGGACAGACCTGGCGGGCGCGCACCAGCCCCTCGCTGCCATCGCGGGCCAGGTGCACCCGGAAGCCGGCGGACACCAGCGACCGCGCCAGGAGGGCGCGCATCCCGGGGTCGCCGTCGACGACGAGCACCCGGCGACCGGCGGCGGGCAGCCGCTCCGTCGCCAGCGGGGCGGGGAGACCCTCACCGCAGCCCAGGCACAGACCGTGGAGCCCGCGGCCCTCGTCGTCGGCCAGGAGACGTCGCCGGCCCCGGCATCGAGGGCACGCCGTCAGGCGCAGGAACCAGGTCGTGTCCGAAGCGATGCCGGCGATCTCGGAGAGGGTCTCGAGCATCGTGGCCCGCTCCGCCATCAGGCCGCCTCCGGCGCGCGCTGACCGGCGTCGCCCACACGGTGGATCCGGACCAGGTTGGTGGAGCCGCTCGCGCCGGTCAGGGTGCCGGCCACGAGCACGATGAGGTCGCCGGGCTCGCAGCGCCCGAGCTCGAGCATCGCCCGCTCCACCTGGAGAACCATCTCGTCGGTGTGACCGGCACGGGGGACGACGAAGGTCTCGACGCCCCAGCTCAGGGCCAGCTGGCTGCGCACCGCGGCGTTGGGGGTGAACGCGAGGATGGGGATGTCACAGCGGTGCCGGGAGAGACGCCGGGCGGACATCCCGGTCTCGGTGAAGACCACCACGACCTGGGCGCCGACCGACGCCGCGACCCGCGGGGCCGCCGCGGTGATCGCCTCCGCCGCGGAGGTGGAGGCCGGTGACGGCAGCGTCGCCAGCCCCTCCCGCTCGGTGGCGGCGATGATGCCCGCCATCGTCGACACCACCTCGACGACGTGCGCGCCGACGCTGGTCTCCGCCGAGAGCATCAGCGCGTCGGCGCCGTCCAGCACGGCGTTGGCGACGTCGGACACCTCGGCCCGGGTCGGCCGCGGATGCTCGGTCATCGACTCCAGCATCTGGGTGGCGACGATGACCGGCTTGCAGGCCTCCCGCGCCAGCCGCACCGCGCGCTTCTGGATCAGCGGCAGCTGCTCCAGCGGCGTCTCGACGCCGAGGTCGCCGCGCGCGACCATGAGACCGTCGAAGGCGGCGACGATGGCGGGCAGCCGGTCCACCGCCTCCTGCCGCTCCAGCTTGGCGATGACCGGCACCCGCCGCCCGCATGCGTCCATCACCTCGTGGACGGCGTCGATGTCCTCGGGGCTGCGCACGAAGGAGAGCGCCACCATGTCGACGCCCATCGCCAGGGCGAAGCGCAGGTCGTCCGTGTCCTTGTCGGAGAGCGTCGGCATGCTCATCCGCACGCCGGGCAGGGTGATGCCCTTGTGGTCGGACACCACGCCCCCGTCGATCACCGTGCACACCACGTGGTCGCCGGTCGACTCGAGCGCGCGCAGCCGGACCCGGCCGTCGTCGATGAGCAGGGTGTCGCCGGCGGTGACGTCGTGGGGCAGCGCCGTGTAGCTGGTGGTGGCGCCGCTGCTCGAGCCCGCGTCGGCCTCGCCGGCGCCGTCGCCGGCGGCGGTGACGGTGAAGAGAGCGCCCCTCTCCAGGACCGCGGTGCCTCCCACGAAGCTGCCGAGCCGCACCTTCGGCCCCTGGAGGTCGGCGAGCACGGCGACCGCGCGCCGGCATCTGTCCGCCGCCTCGCGAACCCGGCGGTAGGTGGCGAGATGCTGCTCCCTGGTGCCATGGGAGAAGTTCAGCCGGGCCACGTCCATGCCCGCCTCGATCAGCGCCCGGATGGTCTCGGGCGACTCGCTGGAGGGGCCGAGGGTGCACACGATCTTTGCCCGCCGTGCCCTGAACCCACCTCTGCGGCCGGCGACACCCATCGGGCGCTCGACGGATTCGAGCAGGGCACCCGTGGACAGTGGGTGGTGCGGATCGGCAGCCGCGCCGCCGGGAATGATTCGGTCGATCGTGACGCTCATCGAACGCTCCTGACGGCTGGGGTCCCTCGAATTGGGGAGCGCTCGCCGCTCGTGACAAACGGTAGGCTGCGTCCCCCCGCCCGTCATCGACAGAACGACTGACCTTTGGGCGCGGCGCTCTAGTCGAAACGAGCGGTGGTGCCGTCAGGTCCCGAAGCCTGCAGCCGTCAGAACCCGGACGGGCGGGCGCGACCGGCGGGGCCTCGCCCCAGGTCTGTCTGGGCATCGGCGGTAGTCGAACCGACCGGTCGGCACGGGCCAACTGTTGGACACTGTCGACAACCTTGACGGGGCCAACATGGGCGGCGTAGGATCCCCGCGATGGAGGTGCCCCCGACGGCGGCGATGCGGATCCACAGCGCGGGGCTGCGCCCCACCGCGATCCGGCTCGCCGTGCTCGACGTGCTCGAGACGATGCCGCATGCGGGCGTGCAGGACATCGCCGAAGCCGTGCAGCAGGTGCTGGGAACGGCGTCCCGGCAGGCGGTGTACGACGCCCTCGACCACCTCCTGGTCGCCCAACTGGTCCGGCGCATCGAGCCCGCCGGCTCGCCGGCCCGATACGAGGCGCGCGTGGGCGACAACCATCACCACGTCGTCTGCCGCGGTTGCGGACGCGCCGCCGACGTGGACTGCGCCGTCGGTGAGGTGCCCTGCCTGGAGCCCTCGCAGACCCACGGATTCGTTCTCGACGAGGCAGAGGTGACCTTCTGGGGTCTCTGCCCCCAATGTCACGGCACGGAGGATCAGGATGGCTGACACGATGCGGCCCGACACCACCGCGGATGTGGGCAGCGAAAGCGAGAACCCGGTAATCCCGGCACCGACTCCCACGTCGTCTCGGCCCAGGTCGAACCAGGACTGGTGGCCGAATCAGCTGGACCTGCAGGTTCTGCACCAGCACTCGCCCCTGTCCAATCCGATGGGCGAGGACTTCAACTACGCCGAGGAGTTCAGAACCCTCGACCTCGGCGCGCTGAAGCGCGACCTCATCGAGGTGATGACGACGTCGCAGGACTGGTGGCCGGCCGACTACGGCCACTACGGCGGGCTCTTCATCCGGATGGCGTGGCACAGCGCGGGCACGTACCGCATCGCCGACGGCCGGGGCGGTGGCGGCAGCGGCGCCCAGCGCTTCGCCCCCCTGAACAGCTGGCCGGACAACGCGAACCTCGACAAGGCGCGCCGGCTGCTCTGGCCGGTCAAGCAGAAGTACGGCCGGAAGATCTCCTGGGCCGACCTGATGATCTTCGCCGGCAACTGTGCCCTCGAATCGATGGGCTTCACGACGTTCGGCTTCGGCGGCGGCCGCGCCGACATCTGGGAGCCCGACGAGATCATCTGGGGGCCCGAGGACACCTGGCTCGGAGATGAGCGCTACAGCGGCGACAGGGAGCTCGCCAAGCCTCTCGGCGCCGTGCAGATGGGCCTGATCTACGTGAATCCGGAGGGGCCGAACGGCAACCCGGATCCGCTCGCCGCCGCCAGGGACATTCGCGAGACCTTCGCTCGCATGGCGATGAACGACGAGGAGACGCTGGCGCTCATCGTCGGCGGCCACACCTTCGGCAAGTGCCACGGTGCGGTCGGTTCGGAGTGCGTCGGTCCGGAGCCCGAGGCCGCCCCCCTCGAGCAGCAGGGCCTCGGCTGGAAGATCAGCTGCGGTGCCGGCAAGGGCGCCGATACGATCACCAGCGGGCTGGAGGGTGCCTGGACCAACGAGCCGACCAGGTGGGACAACGGGTACCTCGACAACCTGTTCGGGTACGACTGGGAGCTGACCAAGAGCCCCGCCGGTGCGAACCAGTGGACTCCCAGGGATCCCTCGGCACAGGACAGGGTGCCCGATGCCCATGATCCGTCGAAGCGCGTCGCGCCGATGATGCTGACGACCGACCTGGCGCTGAAGATGGATCCGATCTACGCGCCGATCGCGAAGCGTTTCCACGAGAACCCGGATCAGCTCGCAGAGGCGTTCGCCAAGGCGTGGTTCAAGCTGACCCACCGCGACATGGGACCGATCTCGCGCTATGTCGGCCCGCTGGTTCCCTCGGAGCCGCAGCTCTGGCAGGACCCCGTCCCCGCGGTCGATCATGAGCTGATCGGTGACGAGGACATTGCCGCCCTCAAGGGCAGGATCCTCGCCTCGGGGCTGTCCATCCCCCAGCTGGTCTCCACCGCCTGGGCGTCGGCGGCAACCTTCCGCGGCACCGACAAGCGTGGCGGGGCCAACGGCGCCCGGATCCGCCTCGCGCCGCAGCGGGACTGGGACGTCAACAACCCGGCCGAGCTGGCCACCGTGCTGCCGGCCCTCGAGCAGATCCAGCAGGACTTCAACAGCTCACAGTCCGGCGGAAAGAGGGTCTCGCTCGCCGACCTGATCGTCCTGGGCGGATGCGCCGCCGTCGAGCAGGCGGCGAGGAACGCCGGGCACGACGTCACGGTTCCCTTCGCGCCGGGGCGCACCGACGCCGTGCAGGAGCAGACCGACGTGGAGTCGTTCGCGGTGCTCGAACCGACCGCGGACGGGTTCCGCAACTACCTCCGCGCCGGCGCGACCCTGCCGGCCGAGACCCTGCTGCTGGACCGGGCCAACCTGCTGACGCTGACCGCCCCGGAGATGACGGTTCTGATCGGCGGCATGCGGGCCCTGAACGCCAACTTCGGACAGTCCCAGCTCGGCGTCCTCACCGACCGGCCCGGGACGCTGACCAACGACTTCTTCGTGAACCTGCTGGACATGGGCACGGAGTGGAGCGCATCGGAGTCGTCCGAGAACGTGTTCGAGGGTCGCGATCGCGCGACCGGCGAGGTCAGGTGGACCGGTACCGCCGTCGACCTCGTCTTCGGTTCGAACTCCCAGCTCCGTGCCATCGCGGAGGTCTACGCATGTGGCGACTCGAAGGAGAAGCTGGTGCGTGACTTCGTGGCTGCGTGGGACAAGGTCATGAACCTCGATCGGTTCGACCTCGCCTGACCGCCGTCCCCGGTGTGGTGACCGGTTCGACGTGAACCGGTCACCAGACCACCACCAGCTCGAGCACCTCGGCCGACGCGGACAGCGGCGGCTCAGCTGGCTGAGAGCGGGGGCGGTGATACAGTGGACGATCGATGACGACATCGCTCGTCACAGGCGGAGGCGATGCAGACCAGCACTCTGGCGTCGGTCGTCGACCGCGCTCTTGGGACCAACGTCCGCGTCGTCGTCACGCGTGTGGCGGCGATCGCCGCCGCCAAGGCCGCGGTTGACGCGACCCTACGCGACATCGACCTGGCCTGCAGCCGGTTCCGCGACGACAGCGAGCTCACGCTGCTCAACCGGCGCGCCGGTCGGGAGACGCGCGTCAGCGAACTCCTCGCCCGGGCTCTCGCCGAGGGGCTGCGGGCCGCACGCCTCACCGATGGCGACGTCGACCCCACCGTCGGCAGGGCGATGCGACTGGTCGGGTACGACGTCGACTTCGCCGCCGTCGCCCCCGACGGCGAGCCGCTGACACTCACGGTGGAGCCGATCCCGGGATGGAGAACGGTCCGCCTCGATCGGGTCACCCGCAGCGTGTCCTTCCCGGCCGGCGTCGAGATCGACCTCGGCGCCACCGCCAAGGCGCTCGCCGCCGACCTCTGCGCCGCTGCGGGATTCCGCGCGATGGGTGGAGAGGGAGGCATCCTCGTGAGCCTCGGCGGCGATATCGCTCTCGCGGGAGAGCCGCCGCCGGGCGGCTGGAAGGTTCAGGTCAGCATCGACAGCAACGATGCGATCGACGAGTCGGAGGAGAGCGTGATCGTGCAGGCCGGCGGTGTCGCCAGCTCCAGCACGCGGGTGCGCCGCTGGCGCCGTGGCGGCGTTGAGATCCACCACATCATCGATCCGCGCACCAGCTGTCCCGCCGACACGGTATGGCGGCTCGCAACGGTCGTCGCCGACACGTGCGTCGACGCCAACATCGCGTCGACCGCGGCGATCATTCGCGGCGAGCGGGCGATCCCGTGGCTGGAGGCCCGGCGGCTGCCATCACGGCTGGTCGGCGCCGGCGACCGGATCGTCCGCATCGCGGGGTGGCCCGAGCCGGGAGTGGGGTGGGCGGGATGAACGACAAGACGCTGTGGTTCACCACCCGGGGGGCGGGAGCGGTGTCCCTCATGCTGCTCACGGCCGTGGTCGTCGTCGGTCTGCTCGCGCGTCTGCGCTTCACGACCGAGGGCTGGCCCCGGTTCATCAGCGCGACCTTCCATCGCGACCTCGCGCTCATCACCGTCGTCTTCCTCGCCCTGCACATCGTCACCGCGGTGGTGGATCCGTTCACGAGCCTGGGCCTCATGCCCGTCGTCGTGCCCTTCGGGTCGTCGTACCGCACCGTCTGGCTCGGGTTCGGCACCATCGCCGTCGAGCTGCTCCTCGCCATCGTCGTCACCAGCCTTGCACGGGCGTGGATCGGCGTGCGTGGGTGGCGCGTCGTCCACTGGCTCGCGTACGCGTCCTGGCCCCTGGCCGTGGTCCACGGCCTCGGCACGGGAACCGACGCGCGTCAGGTGTGGATGCTCGGCATCACCGCCGGATGCGTCGGCCTGGTCGCGGGAGTCGGCCTGTGGCGCCTCGTCGCCGCTCCCGCCGATCCCCTGGACGCGGCCAGGCGAGAGGCCGCGGGAACGCACCGCGTGGCCCGCCGGTGACCGCGCCGCGCGTCCTGGCAGGCCCACCGCCCGGGGCCGGTATGGAGCCCGGCCCCGCCCACGTCGCCCGGCTCGGTCCGGTGCCGCGCGGCGGGGCCGGGCTCATCGAGGTGCTCGAGCGCAGCGACCTGCGGGGTCGCGGCGGTGCGTCTTTCCCGGTCGGAACCAAGTGGCGCACCGTCGCCGGACGTCGCGCTGGAAGCGCCGTCCTGCTCGTCAACGGAGCCGAGGGCGAGCCGCTGAGCTACAAGGACCGCCTGCTCATGCAGTGCCGCCCCCACCTCGTCATCGACGGCGCCTTCCTCGCGGCCACGAGCGTCGGCGCCGACGACATCGTGCTCTTCGTCGGTGAGGAGCATCGGCCAGCCAGGGCCAGCCTGGAGCGTGCGCTCGCGGAGCGGGTGGACCACCCCTGCCGCGTGCGCTTCGTCACCGCGCCCGCGCGCTACGTCGCCGGCGAGGAGTCGGCGGCGGTGCACTGCGTCAACGACGGTGTGGCGCTGCCCACGTCGATCCCGCCGCGTCCGTTCGAGAAGGGCGTCGGTGGCCGTCCCACGCTGGTGCAGAACGTCGAGACCCTCGCCCACGTCGCACTCGTCGCGCGGTTCGGCGACCGCTGGTATCAGGAGGGTGGGCGCGACGGCGCCGGCGGTACGGCGCTGCTGTCGATCAGCGGGGCGGTGCGCCAGGGATCGGTTCTCGAGGTGGCGCAGGGCTCGACGATCGGCGAGGCCGTCGAGGCGGTCGGCGGAGCCACGGCAGCCGTCGGGGCGGTCCTCCTCGGGGGGTATTTCGGGGGCTGGGTCCGGGCCGGCGAGACATGGTCGCTCCCCGTCGACGGCATGCGGCTGCGGGCACACGGCAGGGCGCTGGGCTGCGGCACCGTCGCGCTGCTCCCCGCCCATCGCTGCGGCGTCGCGATGACCGCGCTGATCGCCTCGTACCTCGCCGACCAGAGCGCCCGGCAATGCGGCCCCTGCGTGTTCGGCCTGCGGGCGATCGCCGACGCCCTGAGCCGCGTCGCGGTGTGCACCCCCGACGCCCACGACCTCACCCGGCTGCGAACCTGGTCGTCGGAGCTGCGCGGCCGCGGCGCCTGCCGCCATCCCGACGGCGCCGCGGGGTTGGTGCTCTCGGCCCTCGACGTCTTCGACACCGAGTTCCTCAGCCATGCGGTGCAGCGGCGCTGCTCGTCGCCGGGCACACCGCTGGAGGCGGCGCAATGGACGTCGTGACGATGTCGATCGACCGTATCCGCTGCGACGGCCACGGCCTCTGCGCCGAGCTGCTGCCGGAGCTCATCCGGCTCGACGACTGGGGCTACCCGATCATCGAGCCCGGCTCGATCCCCGAGGAGCTCGTCTCCCATGCCCGGCGCGCCGTCGCCTCCTGCCCGGTGGTCGCGCTCAAGCTGCTCACCGCCCGCGACGGCCGCCGGCGCTGATCACCCTGCCGTCAGGGATCAGCAAGGTTCCGCGGGTAGGGTGCGGTCATGGACCACTCCCGCAATCGGGACGGCGCCGCGGCCGTCCGGCGCGACGACGCGCTGCGCCGCCTTCGCCACCTCAGCGCCGGCGTGGTGGCGCTGGGAGCGACGCTCACGGCGGTCATCGGGGGACTGGCGGCGTCGGCCAGCTCGGTGGCGGGAACGGCGTCCACACGTGCCGCTCCGGGCGACTCCGTTCAACTCGGTGGCGACGGCGGACAGTTGCAGCCACCCGACCAGGCCCCCGCCTCCGGCGACAGCGGTGGCGGGGCGAGCGCGGTCACCGGGGGGTCGTGACCGGACCACGGAGACGCACTCGCACGAGCGTGCGCAGACACGGCGACGGCCATCGTGAAAGCGCTGTCGTCATTCAGTCCGCGGGTCCGCTCGCGCCAACTCCCTTCAGGCGTTCGCCGGCCGCACCGCGCATACTTTCCTGCGCAGCCGAACACATCCGAGGACGACGGCGCCGCCCCGGCGCAAGACTCCTCGCCCCCCAGCGTTTGAAGTGTGAGAAGGGCGGGCGTCTCTCCGCGCGGATGTCCGTCGATCCTCGCATGAGGAGAGGTCGACGTGGGCTCCCGCACCCGGCAGCGAATTCTCGGCCTGACCCTGATCACCGCCGGCGCGGGCGTCGCCGCGGGATTGGCCGCGTCCTCCGGAGCCGGACCTCTCGCCGAGCTGCCGGGCCACCAGCCGGCGGCCGTGCCCGTGTCCGCCCGGACCACCGCGTCGCCGTGGCCGCTCCGCGCCGACATCCTCTTCCCGACGGCGGCTCCCGCGGCGCCCACCGAGCACACCGTCTACATCCAGGACCCGGCTCCGCCGCCGATCATCGTCCCCGCGGGGCCCGCGCCTGCGAACGGTTCGCCGGCCACCGCCCCCGCAGCCCCGCGCGTGCCGGTGGGCACCGCGCAGGCCGCGCCGGTCACCGCACCGCCGGCGCCGCCACCGCCCACCGCTCGTCCCCGGCCGACCTCGCGGCCGTGCCCCGTGCTCTTCTGCGGCGGAGGTGGCTGACATGAACGGCGGCACCGGCAGTCACGACCGTGACCGGGCCCTGGGACTGGTCCGGCGCAGCACCCTCGCAGGGATCGGGAGCGCACTCGGACTGACCGGGCTCTTCTCGACCGCGGCGGCCCTCACCTTCTCCGGGCAGCAGGCCCCGGTGGCCGCGCAGCATCCGCAGGCTCCGGTCGTTCCCGTGGAGGCCGTCCCGGTCCAGAGCGCACCGCCGCCCCCGATCGTCGTCGAGCACATCGTCCACCTTCCCGCGCCCCCGCCACAGGTGATCGTGGCGACGCCGGTCCCAGGGCCGCCGACGCGGCTCGGCGCACCCCGGCCTCCTCGCCTGGCACCGACCGCGCCCCCGACGGCACCCGCCCCGGCGGCTGCTCCGCCTCCCCCACCGGCGGCCGCTCCGCCGCCCCCCGCGGCCGCCCCCCCGCCGCCGCCGCCACCGCCGCCACCCCCACCGCCCACGTGCCTGCACTCGACACCGTCGCACCCGTGCTGAGCGCCGCCTCCTTCCCCGCGATGGGGTCGACGGTGACCGTCGCCGTCGATGACCCGACCGCGCTGTCCGAGGCGCTGGTGGTCGTCCGGGAGGAGATCACCGAGATCGACCGCGTCTGCAGCCGGTTTCGCCCCCACTCCGAGCTCTCCCGCCTCAACCGACGGGCCGGAGGCCCGCCGCTGCCGGTCTCCCCACTCCTCGAGGAGGCGATCGCGGTGGCCCTCGAGGTGGCGCGAATCACGCGGGGGCTGGTGGACCCGACCGTGGGTCGCTGCCTCCACGATCTGGGATACACGGTCACCTTTCGCGACCTGCCCACCGACGGGCCGCCGCTCGAGCTCCGGCTGCGCTCGGCGCCCGGCTGGCGCGTGGTCGAGCACGACGCCGTCGCACACACGGTCCGGCTGCCCGCGGAGGTCTGGCTCGACCTCGGTGCCAGCGGCAAGGCGTGGGCGGCCGACCGAGCCGCCACGGTTGCCGCCGAGCGGCTCGGCGCCGGCGTGGCTGTCGACTGTGGCGGGGACATCGCCGTCGCGGGACCGGCGCCGGCGAATGGCTGGCCGGTCCGGGTCGGCGAGTGGCCGCAGGCGCCCGACGGGCAGGAGGTCCTCGTTCACGACGGGGGACTGGCCACCTCGGGGACCACCGCGCGCCGCTGGCGGCGCGGCGGCCGCGAGATCCACCACATCGTCGATCCGTCGACGGGACTGCCCGCCGCGACGCCCTGGCGGCTGGTGTCGGTGGCCGCCGCCTCCTGCGTCGAGGCGAACGCCGCGGCGACCGCCGCGCTCCTCCTCGGCGACGCCGCGTGGGACTGGCTGGACGGGCTCACACTGCCATCCCGCCTCGTCGACAGGGACGGCCGCGCCCATCCCACCCGAGGCTGGCCCACGCCATGCTGAGCGCCCATGCGGTCATCGCCGCCGCCACCACCCCGGCGCCTCCGGGACCGAGCCCTTTCTGGTACGCGACCCGTGGCGCCGGCGTCGCTCTGCTCCTCGTCCTCACCGCGAGCGTGGTCCTCGGCGTCGGCACCTCGCTCCGGCTCGGCGGCCGAACGATCCCTCGCTTCGTGCTCGCGCTCCTCCACCGCAACCTCGGTCTGCTCTGCGTCGTCCTGCTCGCCGTCCACATCGTCACCACCGTCCTCGACCCCTTCGCTCGAATCAGTGTTCCCGACGCCCTCGTCCCCTTCTCCGCGGCCTACCGTCCCCTGTGGCTGGGCCTGGGAACCGTGGCCGCCGAGGTGCTCGTCGCCATCGCGGTCACCAGCGTGCTCCGGCGCCGGATCGGGCAGCGCACCTGGCGCCTGGTCCACTGGACGGCCTACGCGTCCTGGCCGGCCGCCGTCGTCCACGGGCTCGGCACCGGCTCGGATGCCCAGGCGCCGTGGATGATCGGGATCACCGCGACGTGCGTCACCGCGGTGCTGCTGGCGGTGATCACCCGGCTCGGCGCCGGATGGCGTGCACGACTGCCGCTCCGGCTCGCCGTGGGGCTGACGGCGGCGGCAAGTGTGGCCGCCATCGCGGTCTGGGCGGTCCATGGCCCGTTCCGCCCGGGCTGGGCGGCCGTCGCCGGGACGCCCGCCACCCTCCTGACCCCCGGTGCGCCGCCGGCAGGCCGCACCGGGCCGGTCCACAGCGGCCCCGGCGGGTTCAGCGACGACCTCATCGGCACCATGGTGCGCGACCCGTCAGGCGGCACGCAGGTGGCGCTCCGCGACGTCGTCGATCCGGGGCTGACCCTGGCCGTCCGGCCACCCACCAGCGCCGAGACGCTGCCGGTGGTCACCGTGGTCCGTGGCGGTCGGACCGTGTGCGTCACCCCGGGGCGTGCCGGCACCTCCCTCTACGCGGTGTGCGGGACCACGCGGTTGACCATCACCCTCTTCGGCGGCCCCGCCCTGGTCACCGGACGCCTCGCCACGTCGGGACCATTGGGCTGAACCCCGACGGCCCCCGGGTCTACCCCGGCAGCATATTGCCGGCCCCTTGGCCTACCAGTGATGCGCGTGCAGCGTCGCCCTCGCGCGCGCGGTACCGCCGTACACGCCCGGGACGACGCCGTAGCCGCGACTGTCCTGGTCGAGCGCCAGCTGGCGGATGTCGGCGAAGTCGGCCATGCAGAGGCTCTCTGCCCTGGTCAGCTCCAGGGTCTCGGGATCGCTGCCGCTCGCAGCGGTCACTCGGACCACGCCCATGCCGGGGGCGTAGAACTTGCGCTGGTGGCCGCCGGCGGGATCGAGCGGGCCGAACTCGTCGGCCACGAGCACGTCGTCGTAGCACCCAATCGGGACACAGGTCCGCTGGTCCGTCTCGAACGTCGTCGCGCAGTCCTTGAAGCCAACCTTCAGAGCCAGGCCCTGAAGGTAGGTCGGGGTGCCCGCCCGCGACTTCGCGGGCATCGCGATCCCGGCCCTGGCGCCCGCCACACCCGAGATCCAAGTGCTCGGCGCTCCGGCGAGCTTCCCGCTCTCGTATTCCTCCGGGTACTCGCCCAGCAGCCAGACCGCGCCGTCCTCATCCTGAGCCTCGAAGAAGAGTTCGGACTCCGTGAGGCGGCCATCCTCGAGGTCGCGGTCGAACACGACGAGGGTGCGCACGCCGCCGACCACCTTGGTCAGGTCGGTCACCGTGGTCTCGATTCGATGCGGGTGGTGCAGTCCGTCATCTCCTTTGACGAATCCGTCGAGGACGTACTGCATTCCCGGAGCCAGCGGGAGCAACCGGTTGTCGACTCTCGGACGTTCGGGGAAGGAACTGCGCTCGAGCTTCGGGACCACATCGCAGGAACCGGCCGCGCCGGTCGTCCCCCCACCGCCCGTCGACGCGGCCGTGCCGTGGCTCATGGACGCCGTCACCGAGCCAAAGGCCGTCAACAGCAGCGCGGACACGACAATGGGGTTCAACCACGCTGCCCGGACGGGTGGATGGCGGAGCATCGGGAGCATCCTCCTTCAGGAAGCCGACGACCTGAGATCGGCGCTGATTGTGCGGACGTAGCTCAACCTTCCCCACCGGAGGTCTGCGACCGCCTGCTGGCCCGGCGCGCACACCATGACCGAACGTTGCGCGAGCGCATCCAGGCCGACAGGCACACGAGCCATGTTTCCCCCGCCTCCGCACAGATCTCCGAACGCACGGGCCCTCTCTTGTCCGGACATTAACGCCGTCTGAACCGGCCGTCAAGCATGTCCTGTTTGTGGCATTTGCGTCCGTGCAGTGGGAGAGGGCAGCCTCAGTCGCGGCACGGGGGAACCCCTCGAGTATCTGACCATCTGTTAACGCGGTGTCAACGCCGAACCTCGCATCGCCGCGCCCCGGCACCGCAAGATCAGGCTGGCCGCGCCGTTCGACCGAGCATGGAAGGGTTGAAACTGCGGACCAGCTTCTCGCTGGCTGCGACGGTGGCTATCTCCATTGGCGGGCTCGCCCTGACGCATCCGCTGCCCGTCAAGGCGGCGACGGTCGCGGTCAGCGCCAGCCAGGTGCACTTCGGGAGCCAGGAGGAGAACACCACCAGCTCCAGCAAGACCGTGCACCTGACCAACACCGACGTCACTCCGCTGACCTTCACAGGCATCTTCGTGAAGGAGGGCGACGCCTCCGACTTCGTCATCACGCGCAACGGCTGCGGCCAGAGCCTCGCCCCCGGCGCCAGCTGCAGCGTGGAGGTCGTCTTCCGACCTGGCAGCGGCACCTTCGGGCCACGCTCCTCGACCCTGGAGATCGACGACGACGCCTCCCTCAGCCCGCAGAGCGTCACTCTCATCGGTGAGGTCGCCTCTCCCGACGTGCAGGTCGACCCTTCGGACCTGAGCTTCGGCCCGCAGGCCCCGGGCACGGTGAGTGGCATCCGCACGGTGTCGGTGCACAACGACGGCAACGGCTCGATGCGCATCACCGACCTGAAGCTCGACCCCACCGACGACTTCGACGTGGTCAGTGGCGACTGCTTCACCACCCTCGACCCCGGCCACAGCTGCAGCATCGAGATCCGCTTCAGTCCCAAGACGGCGTCGGGTGACGTCAAGGCCATCCGCACCTCGATCCTCACCATCACCGACAACGACCCCAACAGCCCCACGCAACTGGTCTCGCTCGACGGCTCGGTACCAACCCCGCAGGCCCAACTGAGCACGACGATCATGGACTTCGGCGACCAGGCCGCGGGCACCAGCAGCGCCCCAAAGGCGGTGACCCTGCAGAACACCGGCTCCGGACCGCTGACCCTGGCCGCGCTGGAGATGAAGGGTCTGGATCCAGACGACTTCAACGTGAAGAGCAATGCATGCCCCGGGGCTCTGCCCGTCGGCGGGAGCTGCCAGATCACGATCGCGTTCGCGCCGCAGAAGTCGGACGGCGCCCTCAGCGCACTGATGACCATCACCGATGACGCGCCGACGGTGACCCAGACGGTGGCGCTTCGCGGCAACGCCAAGCCGTCCGCGACGACGACGCCCCCAGTCCGCACTGTGCCGCCACCCGGACTCGTCGTCCCGATTCAGCCGGTCCCGGCCGTGGCCGCGCCTGCGAGCGCCACTCCGAGCAGCGTGCCCACCAGCGACCCCACGGCCGGCGCAACGCCCGACACGGCGACCCCTCTGAGCGTCGTCGAGCGCCCCGTCGCCGGCCGGCATCACGCCCCGTCAGCCGCCCCCAGGGCCGACGAGCACAACCTGCTGGTGAGCGCCATCCTCACCGCCGTCGGCGACGACGGGGCGGTGCTCCGCGGGCTGCTCACCGGGGTGCTGACGGTCCTGCCCTTCGCCATTCTTGCCGCAGCCGGCTGGGCGGCCCGGCTGGTCTGGATGCGGCGGCGCCGCTCCGATCGGGTGCGCGGCGAGGCGCCGAAAAGCTAGCACAGGGCGGCGGTGCGCACGGGCGACAACTGGCGCAGATCGAAATCCGCGTGAGGCGCCGTGGCTTGCTACATTCCCTGCGGACTCGAAGGTGATTCGGTTTCCGGAGGACCAGAGGGATGCGGGGAATCCTTGTTCGTCGCGCCGTGTTGACCGTGACGGTGACCGCCGTCGCCGTGACCGCACCCACGCCGTTCACCGCACGATCGGTCTCCGGAGCCATATCGGACTGCCCGCCGGGGGAGGTCTGCGTGTGGCCAGGCGCCAACTACAGCGGTACGGTCACCGCGGTGATGGACGACGTGTGCCACAGCGTCGCGGTGGGATCCGCCCTGAACGGCGACCCCGACGCCACCCAGGAGCTGCGTGTGTATACGCAGCCGGGATGCACCGGAACGCCGGCTGTGGTGGGTCACGGCTCCCAGTCGGGAAACCTGTCCGGGGGGAGCTATCTCAACTACCACTCCCCCGTCTCCCCGCCATGAGCGGACGTCCGCCTCACCGCCATCGATCCTGGCTCACCGCTCGGCCCCGACGTCACACCTGCGCGGCCGGTGATCGGTGCCGCTCGCAGCCGTGACCCGGACCACGCCGACCCGCGGGGCGTAGTACTTCCGCTGATGACCGCCGGCGGGATCGAGCGGGCCGAACGGGCCCCCCGCCGCCCCAGGAGCGGTGAGGCGGCGGCTCAGAGAGAGGTCCCCGAGCCGCCGTCTAACCGGTTGTGGCCAGTCGCTATCCGATCGGCCTGCTTCTCAGCGGCCTTTTTCGTGAGGATCGGCAACACGGGCTTGGGCGGAAGCTTCTCCGGGATATTTTGCATCGGCGCCGATGTGGCGGTCTGGCCCGTGTGCTGGAGGTTGTTGG
>DASXNK010000179.1 GCA_036495095.1 Candidatus Dormiibacterota bacterium
GGCCGAGGCGTTGATTGCAGAACGGATTTGCCGGTAGCGAGTGCAGCGATACGAGCATACGCGTCACGGATGCGGACAGCAGAGGATGGCGACTGCAATGACTGAAACTGTGTGCACCTACCGGCACCGAGCCCGAGCCACCGCGCATGACCACTGAGGTGCTCGGGCGGCGTGCCCTCAACCGCGCGCTGCTCGCCCGGCAGATGCTGCTGGAGCGGGCCCGGCTCCCCGCCGCCACGGCGATCGAGCGGCTGGTCGGGATGCAGGCCCAGGTGCCCACCTCCCCGTACGCCGGCCTCTGGTCGCGGCTCGAGGGCTTCCGCCACGAGGAGCTCTCCGAGCTGATCACCTCGCGGGCGGCGGTGCGCACCTCGCTGATGCGCACCACCCTCCACCTGGTCACCGCCGCCGATGCGCTGGCGCTGCGGCCGCTGATCGAGCCGGTGCTGGCGCGCGGCTTCCACACCGGCGGCCCCTACGGGCGGAGGCTGGCCGGCGTCGACCTCGACGCGGTGCTGGCCGCGGGGCTGGCGATGCTCGAGGAGCGGCCGCTGACCGTCGCCGAGCTCGGCCGGCGGCTCGCCGAGCGCTGGCCCGACCGCGATCCCACCGCGCTGGGGTACGCGGTGCGGGTGCTGGTGCCGGTGGTGCAGGTGCCGCCCCGCGGCGTCTGGGGTGCGGGCGGGCTGCCCCGGCTGGCCCCGGTGGAGCGGTGGCTCGCCGCCACCGACGCGCCGCCGCCGCTGGGCCTCGACGGCCTCGTGCTCCGCTACCTCGGCGCCTTCGGGCCGGCCACGGTGATGGACGTCCAGGCCTGGAGCTGGCTCACCCGCCTGGCCGCGGTGGTCGACCGGCTGCGGCCGCGGCTGCGTACCTTCCGCGACGAGTCGGGCCGCGAGCTCCTCGATCTCCCCGACGCTCCCCGGCCCGACCCGGAGACGCCGGCGCCACCGCGCCTCGTGCCCGAGTACGACAACCTGCTCCTGTCCCACGCCGACCGCAGCCGGGTGATCGCCGCCGAGCACCGCGAGCGGATCTTCACCCGGGGGGCGCTGCTGGTCGACGGTGTCGTGCACGGGGCCTGGCGGGTCACGCGACAGCGGGGGGTCGCCAGCCTGGAGCTGGAGCTCTTCGCACCGCTGGGCGGCGCCGACCTCGACGCCGTGAGCGCCGAGGGCACCCGGCTGCTCGGGTTCCTCGCCGGCGACGCGGCCGCTCGCGGGCTGCGGGTCGCGGTGGTCCGCTGAGGGTTCCCGGCGGCGCGGGTGGGGAGGACGTGGTCCGCGGTGCCGGCCGAAGTGACGCGCGCGTCATGTTTTGATGGGATTTCCTGTTTACAGACCAGTGTGACGATGATATCGTCGTCAGCCATGACCGTCCTGACTCTCGACGACCTCCTGGTCCGCAACCAGGAGTGCACCCAGCGGTTCCTCCTCGGGCGCACGGAGATCCAGTCGACGCTGGTGCCCACGCCGCCCTACATCATCCTCTCCTGCCTGGACATCTTCGACCGCCAGCCCGGCATCCTCCGAGCGGTCGAGGCCCGGGTGTCTCCGGAGGAGCTCGGCCGGCGCATCCGCGAGCCGGGCCACACCGCCGGCCGCCCCGTGGGCGGGGTCGACATGCTCAACATCTGGGCGCTGACCAGCCTCTACCTGTGGGGGCGCCAGTTCGGCATCGGCCTCGGCCTCTGGGGCCCCGGCGACCGGCTCGACGACATCGCCCACGTCCTCGACTTCACCCGCAGGGTGTGCCGGGGCTACCGCGACGACGGCCGCTTCGTCGCCTTCGAGGACATCGACGGCCACAACCGCTGCGCCAGCCCCGAGCTGATCGCCCGCTTCGGCGAGGCGCTGATCCCGCTCGGCGCCGAGGGACACGCCGCGTTCAAGCGGCTCAACGCCACCCTCTTCCTCTACACGTTCCTCGACAGCCTGGAGTGCCGCAAGAACACCTTCGACTCCGGCCCCTACCCGTCGCCCTTCGGCGACGGCGAGGTGCTGATGGTGCGCGACTACTACGCGATGGGGCCCGACGGCTATCCCTGGAGCGCGGCCGCCGAGGGCATCCCGTACCACAGCCTCACCCTGGCGATGTCCATCCGCGGCACCGCCATCGAGATGACGCCGTGGGCGACGCCGACCTTCTCCCCGGAGCAGTACATCGACCGGGTCACCGCCGCCGCGCTCTTCACCCGCGACTCCGGGGAGTGGCGGCAGGTGCCGCTCCACGAGGCCGGCGCGATCGCGGACGCCACCCGCACCGCGCACATCCGCCTGTACCGCGACGTCGCCTCCTGGGACCTGCGCCGGAAGATCATGTCGGGAGCGCTCTACTACGTCACCGAGTGCACCCTCTCCTGGGCCCACGAGGCGGGTGTCGAGGGCCTCGACCGGTCGCTCTCCCCGCTGGTCGAGGAGTGCTACCCGCGGCTGAGCGCCGAGACCGTCGGCGAGCTCTTCGGGTCGCTCTTCGCCCCCTACTCGCCCACCACCGCCTGAGGCCGCAGCCATGACCGCCACCTCCACCGTGATCGGCACCGGCACCCCGACCTTCGCCGCCGGGCGGGTCGAGGGCGAGACCGTCCACATCACCTCGCCGGTCGAGGTGCTCGACCTCCTCGAGGACCCCGATCGCGTCGCCGGACTGGTGCTGGTCATCGACGAGCCCGGGGCCACCTTCCTCTCGCCGCTGCTGCTCGCCGGTCCCCGCGCGGTGGTCTGCACCGCGGGCACCCCGAAGAGCCATCTCGGCATCGTCACCCGGGAGTTCGACATCCCCTGCGTGATGGGGGTGCAGCTGAGTGCAGCGCTGCCCGACGGCACTCACGTCGAGATCCGCTTCGACGACGCCGGGCACGCCTCCCTCCTGGCCGCCGGCGGCGAGGGCGCGTGACCGAGGCGGCGCTCAGCGCGGAGCAGGCTCCGAAGACGGCGCGGGGCGCGTCGACGCGCGAGCGCCTGCTCCGTGCCGCCGCGACCGTCTTCGCCGAGCACGGGTACTCGGGAACGCGCATCGCCGACATCGTCCACGCCGCCGGGGTGTCGCACGGCAACTTCTACCGTCACTTCCAGAACAAGGACGACGTCTTCGTCGCCGTGCTCGAGCCGCTCCTCGACGAGCTCGTCGAGCCCTTCGTGCGGGTGCTCGCCACGGGCGGTCACGAGCTCGAGTCGATGGTGCGGGTCAACACCGACTTCTTCTCGACGTACTCCCGGCACCGGCGCCTCTTCCCGCTGCTCCGCGAGGCGGCGGCGGTCAACCCCGGCTTCACCGGCATGTGGATGGACCTGCGCAGCCGCTTCACCGGGCGCATCGCCGCCTGGCTGGAGACGATCGGCGCCGCGCCTCCGGATGCGGCCGCGGGGCCGGAGGTGCTCGCCCAGGCGCTGGGAGCGATGACCGAGCAGATGGCGTACACGCAGATCGGCAAGACTCCGCAGCTGCCGCGACCGGAGACGATCGCCGAGCTCGGCCGGGTCGCGGGCGCCATCTGGCACCGGGCGATCAGGAGCCGACCATGAGCGACACCCGAGCCGGCCTCGCCCCCCACGCCTGGGCGGCTCTCTGCGAGCTGCGCCTCCGGGGCACGATGCGCTCCGCCGATCCCGGCCACACCGGCGAGCTCGAGCTGATCGGCTGGGCGATGCGCCGCGGCGAGCTGGTGGCGATCACCGACGCCGGCCGCATCGCCCACGCCGAGCATGCCCGGCTGGCCCCGGGCTCGTCCGCGGAGGCGGCGGTGCGCGAGGTCTACGAGCGCTTCGGCGCCCTCAACTCGCGGCTGCTCCGGCTCTGCACCGACTGGCAGCAGCGCCCCGGGGGCGTTGCCAACGACCACTCCGACCCCGACTACGACACCCGCATCCTCGACCGGCTGGCGGCGACGCTCGACTCCACCCGCGCCGAGCTGTGCCGGCTCTCCGCCGCCGACCCCCGCTTCGCCGGGTATGCGGACCGGCTCGACGCGGCGCTGCGCCACGCCGACCGCGGTGATCCCGCCTGGGTCGCGTCGGTCGCCTGCGACTCCGTCCACACCGTCTGGATGCTCCTCCACGAGGAGCTCCTCTGCGCCCTGGGGGCGTCGCGCGCCGACGAGCAGCCGGTGGCCTGAGACACCGAGGGGGGACCATGACCGAGACCGCCGCACCGGCCGGGCTGACCGCGCGCGACGCCCTGCGCCACCGGCTCCCCGACCATCCCAGCGCCCGCGAGGCGATGTACTGGGTGATCTGCCTGCCCGAGGAGCGGCTCGGCATCTCCGTGTACGTGTACCTCAAGCCCGGCGGCGAGGCCACCCAGGTGGTGCTGGGCTGGGGGCCCGATCTGCGCACCGTGCTCCTCGACGAGATCCGCGACGTCCCCCTGGCCGGCGGCGACCTCGACGACTTCGCGGTGGGCCGCCTCCGGCTGCGCCAGCCCGACCCGCTGCGCACCTGGGAGGTGAGCTACGCGGGCGCCGAGATGCAGCTCGACTTCCGCTACCGCGGCCTGCACCGCGCCTTCTCCTACTGGGAGAACCCCAACGGCAGCCCGCTCGCGTTCACCAGCCACAACCGGGTCGAGCAGTGCGGCGCCGTCGAGGGCACCCTGCGATTCCGCGGTCGCACCGTGGAGTTCCGGACCACGGCACATCACGACCACTCCTGGGGGATGCGTGACTGGGCGGCGATGATGCACTACAAGTGGATCGCGGCCCAGGCCGGCGAGGAGCTGGCGGTGCACGCCGCCCAGGTGATCTGGCGGGGGCGGGTGATGGTCAACGGCTACGTCTACCGCGACGGCCTGCTCTCGCCGCTGGTCGACGCCCGCTTCGACGGCACCTACGAGGCCGACCTGCATCCCCGCACCGTCGACCTGGAGCTGCGCGACGCCGCCGGCCGGCTGACCCGGGCGCGGGGCGAGCGCTTCGGTGGCACCGTCTTCCCGTTCCCCGGGGTCGAGCTCACCGAGACCGGCTGCCGCTTCGAGATCGAGGGCCGGCCCGGGGTGGGGCTGTGCGAGATGCTCTGGCCGGAGGGGTACCGCGCCCACCTCGCGACCACCTGGGGGGACCTGGGTGGCCGCTGAGCGACCGCGCGGCCTCCTCCTCGACTACGCCGGGGTGCTGACCGTGCCGATCGGCGAGGCGCTCGCCGCGGTGTGCGCCTCCGAGGGCATCGAGCCCGACTCGGTGCGCGCGCTCATCGCCGCCGCCTACACCGGGCACCCCGACGGCGCCGACATCGTCGCCCTGGAGACCGGGAGGATGCCGCTGGAGGACTTC
>DASXNK010000180.1 GCA_036495095.1 Candidatus Dormiibacterota bacterium
CATGCACTGCCGACCACGTCCTCTCGGTCACCGCGCTGATCACCAACGACTACAACCTGACCGAGACCGTCACATTCGTCGCCGAGGGGTCGCAGACCGGCTTCGTGAGCGGCTTCTCCGGTGCCGGCCACACCCTGACCCTGGGCAGGCTCGGCCACGTCTCCGTCGCCACCCTGGTGGCGAGGCCCGCTCCCGCGAGCGTGTCGCTCACGGTGAAGGGCGCGTGGAGCGACGGGTACGGCCGGACCAACCTGGCGACCCTGGCCCTGAGCCAGGTCCCCTGCGCGCTCCCCTCCCCATCGCCGACCGCGACACCCCGGTCGACCGCCAGCCCGTCGCCCACCGCCACCCCGACGCCGACCGCCACGCCTCGCCCCACCGCCACTCCGACGCCCTCGAGCAGCGCCACCGCAACCCCGGTGGTGACCACCACCACATCGACCGCCGGAACCACCACGGGTGAGGTCAGCGCGGTCTCCGCCTCCAACCCCACCGTGGCCAGTGCTCCGACCACGGGGGCCGACCTTCCCCTGCTGTCCGCGGGGACGCTCCTTCTCGCGGGGTTGGGCACCGTCGCGGCCTTCGCGATCCGCCGCCGTCGCACCACCTAGCCGGCTCGCGAGGCGGGAGCGCTCACGCTCCCGCCTCGCACCCCGGCGGGTGCGATCAGGTCAGGGCCGGCCGGAGGCTGCGGGGCAGCTCCTCCCACAGGCGGGCGATCACCCGCACCCCCCGGGCGTACTGGTCGAGGTCGAAGCGCTCGTTGGGGGCGTGGATCTGGTCGTCGGGCAGCCCGACGCCGATCAGCACGCCGGGGATCCCGAGCACCTCCTGGAAGGTGGCCACCGGTGGGATCGACCCGCCGATCCGGATCAGGGCGGGCTCGCCGCCGAAGCCGTGGCGCATCGCCGCCCGGGCGGCGTCGAGCGCGGGATGGTCGCTGGGAGTGACCACCGGCCGCCCCCCCGCCTCGCAGGTCACCCGCACCCGCACCCCCGCCGGCGCGGCGGCGCGCACCGCGGCGGCGACGAGCCCGGCGATCTCGGCGGGCTCCTGGTCGGGCACCAGCCGGCAGGTGATCTTGGCGCCGGCCCGGGCGGGGACGATCGTCTTCGAGCCCGGACCCTGGTAGCCGCCCCAGATGCCGTTGAGCTCGAGGGTGGGACGCACCCAGAGCCGCTCCAGCGTCGACCAGCCCTCCTCACCCACCGTCGCCGGCGCTCCCCCCGCCTCCTCCAGGAAGGTGGCCTCCACGAAGGGCAGCGCCGCGAACTGGGCCCGCTCGTCCGCCGAGGGCTCGCGCACCCGGTCGTAGAAGCCGGGGACGGTGACCCGGCCGGTGACCGGGTCCTTGAGGCTGGCGAGCATCCGGGCCAGCACCTCGACCGGGTTGGCGACGGCGCCGCCGAAGTTGCCGGAATGAAGGTCGAGGCCGGGGCCTGTCACCTCGACCTCGACGTTGGCGAGGCCGCGCAGGCCGGTGCAGAGCGAGGGCACACCGCGGGCGAAGATCGGGGTGTCGGAGACCACCGCGACGTCGGCGGCGAGGCGGTCACGCTCGCGGGCGACGAGGTCGTCGAAGTGCACCGAGCCGATCTCCTCCTCGCCCTCGACGATCAGCTTGAGGTTGAGGGGCAGGCTGCCGCGCACCCGCATGTGGGCCTC
The DNA here is from genome assembly GCA_036495095.1 of Candidatus Dormiibacterota bacterium. Taxonomy (NCBI): domain Bacteria; kingdom Bacillati; phylum Candidatus Dormiibacterota; species Candidatus Dormiibacterota bacterium. The sequence continues at coordinate 1,666 of DASXNK010000180.1, forward strand.
CACCGCCTTGAGGTGCATCCACACCTGGCCCTTGTCGTCGACCGCCCCGCGGGCGTAGAGGGCGCCGTCGCGCACCTGCGGGTCGAAGGGCGGCGACACCCACTCGTCGAGCGGGTCGACCGGCTGCACGTCGTGGTGCCCGTAGATCAGCGCGGTGGGCAGCGCCGGGTCGACGGTGCGCTCGGCGTAGACCGCGGGGTGGCCGGCGGTGGGCAACAGCTCGGCGTGGGTGAAGCCGGCGTCGAGGGCCGCCCGGGCGAGGAACTCGGCGCTCCGCACCACGTCGGCGGCGTGGGCGGGGTCGGCGGAGATGCTGGGGATGCGGCACGCCTCGATCAGCTCGTCGAGGAAGCGCGGCTGGTGCTCGCGGCAGTAGGCGTCGAGGTCGGTGTCGGTCACGGTCGCCGAGTCTGCCACCATCCCGTCCCTGCACGTGGCCCTCTCGAGACGACAGCAGCTCCGCCGCCCCCGGCGGCGCCAGCGCGGTGGCGGACCGGTCCTCTGGATCGCCCTCCTGCTGCTTCCGCTCGCCGGGGTGGGCTGGGCGTACGTACCCGTCGACGCTCTCACCGTGCGCCTGCCCCCACCCCACCGCGCCGCCGCCGCCGGGCTGGGCTGGCTCCACGTCGCGGGAGGACGGATCGTCGACGCCGGCGGGCGCACCGTGCTCCTGCGCGGCTTCAACAGCGACGCCCTCCTCGAGGACGGGGTGCGCCACGCCTCCCTCGACGAGGACGACGCCGCCCTGATGCAGCGGGAGGGCTTCGACGTGGTGCGGCTGCCGCTGGCCTGGTCGCGGCTGGAGCCGCGCCGGGGAGAGATCGACCGCGGCTACCTCGAGGCGGTGGCCGCGACCGTGGCGATGCTCGAGCGCCACGCCCTCCACGTGGTCCTGGAGATGCACTTCCTCGACTGGGGGCCGCGGTTCGGCGGCTCCGGCGCGCCGGCGTGGGCGGCGCTGCCGCTGGTGCCGGAGGCGCAATGGTGGCCGTGGGAGTCGTGGCGCAAGCACCTCTCCCCCGCGGTGAACGCGGCGGTCACCTACTTCTGGCTCTCCCCCGACTGGCAGGCCGACTACACCACCACCTGGCGGGCGGTGGCCGGGCGCTTCCGCGACGACCCCGGCGTGGCCGGCTACGACCTGGTCAACGAGCCCCATCCGCTGCCGCTGCCGCCGCGGATCTTCGAGGACCACTACCTCTGGCCGCTCTATGCCAGGACGGTGGCGGCGATCGGCGCCGTCGACCCCAACCATCTCCTCATCGTCGAGGGCACCCTCTTCGGCGACCTCCCGACCACGGTGCGACCGCTCCATGCCCGAGACCTCGTCTACTCCCCCCACCTCTACACCGGGGCGCTGGTCCCGCCGGCGTTCGACGGCGACCGCGGGCCGGTGGAGCGGCGCATCGCGGGCCAGTCCGCCGAGGCCGCCGCCGTGCCGGCGCCGATGTGGACCGGCGAGCTCGGCATCGACCATCACCAGGCCCGCGCCGCCGCCTGGGCCGACACCGCCCTCGACGCCTACGACGACCGCGCCACCGGCTGGGCCTGGTGGCAGTGGCGGGAGAGCCTCTCGTGGGGCATCCGCGACGCCGGCGGCGGCGCCATCGACCGCGAGTACCTGCGCCACCTCGCCCGTCCCTACGCGGTCGCGGCGCCGCCGGGGGTGCGCGGGGGGCGCGGCGACGGGCTCCGCGGGCACCTTGCGCTGGAGGTCGCCGCCGGCCACGGCGAGGGTGCGGTGGAGGTGGCGTGGCCGGCCGGCACCCTGGGCCCCCCGGGGGCGGCCGGGAGCTGCCTCGCCGGCTCGTCGTGGGATCCGGCCTCGGCCCGCCTGACCCTCACGCTGCTCGCCGGGCGAGGCTGCACCGTCGACGTTGCGACACTGTGATATCTCCTCAACGGTGGAGCCTTTGATGAGGCCGCATAATGCGGACAATCGTCCCGGTCAGCGTAGGAGAAGATGTGAGCGCCGCTCACACCGAAGACGCCGCCGCCGCGCCCATGCCCGACGCCTGGACCCGTGGCTACCTCGCCCAGCGGGCGGTGCAGGAGCACCTGGAGTCGAGCGCCGGCGTCACCGACTTCTTCGGCCGCCTGACCACGACCGTGGCCGGCCTGGTCGGCGCCCGGCGGGTCGCCTTCGCCCTGCTCGACCCGTCCGGCCGGTGGCTCGCGCCCCAGGCGGACGCCCACGGCTTCAGCGCAGGCGAGCTGGCGGCGGTCGGCCCGGTCGCCTGCGCGCCCGAGGGACGTGACCTGGCCAGCCGGATCGTCTACGCCAACGCCTCCTTCCACGCCGCGACCGACCTCACCAACCCGGAGATGGCACCCTTCGCGGAGGCGGTGGAAGCCCTCGGCGTGACCGACGCCATCGCCGTCTGCTGGCGGGCGGGGAGCACCCCGGTGGGCACGCTCACGGCGCTCGACTCGCAGCGCGGCGGCTTCACCGCGGACGACGTCCGGGTGCTGCGCAGCGCCGCCCAGGCGGCGGGCGCGGTGTGGCGCCACCAGCAGGCCGAGGCGGAGCTCGTCCGCCTGTACCAGGAGGCCCGCGACGCCAGCGACGCCGTGGACGGCTTCGTGAGCACGATCGTCCACGAGCTTCGCGGGCCGCTGACGGTGATCTGCGGCTACGCGGGGATGATCGCCCGGGGCGAGCTCGGCGAGCCCCCGGAGGCGTGGACCCGGCCGCTCGGCTTCCTCGTCGAGCACGCCGGCCGGATGAACCGGCTCGTCGACGACCTGCTCCTCGCCGCCCGGCTCAGCGCCGGCCGCCACTCCGCCGCGCTCCGGCGCATGGACGTGCGTGAGGCGGTGACCGCCGCCCTCTCCCGGGCCACCGCCCGGGCCGAGCTCGCCGGCGCCGGTCTCGACGCCACCCTGCCCGACGACCCCGTCACCGTGGTCGCCGACTCCGACCACGTGGCCCTGATCCTCGACAACCTGCTCGGCAACGCGATCACCTACGGCGCCACCTCGGTGACGGTGCGGGCCGGCGCCGAGGACGGCCAGGCGACGGTCTCGGTGACCGACGACGGCCGGGGCATCCCCGTCGAGATGCGGGACCGCATCTTCGAGCGGTTCGCCCGCGCCACCGGGCCGGGAGGCCCCCCCGGCACCGGGCTCGGGCTCTACATCAGCCGCGAGCTCGCCAACCAGCTCGGCGGCAGCCTGCGGCTGGTCGAGAGCGAGCCGGGGGTGGGCAGCACCTTCGCCCTCCGCCTCCCGCTCGCCGGCGATCTCGAGGCGGCACCGCCCTCACCCTGACGTCCGGGGTGCTTCCCGGCGCACCCCCGGCTGTGGTTGGCTGTCGCCGATGCGACATCGTGGCCTGCGCGGCGGGACCGGTCGGGGTCTCGCGATCGCCGTCGCCCGGCGCTACTGGACCGCCGGCGGGCCGAACTGGGCGGCCGCGGTGGGCCTGCGCCTGCTGCTCGCGCTGCTCCCCATCGCCGTGCTCGCCGGACTGGTCATCCAGGCGGTGCTGCCACAGCCCGCGGCTCCGACCACCCCGACCCCCGCACGGCTGGGCGCGCGCGCCGGCACCCGGGTGCTGCAGAGCGAGGAGTCGCTCACCGCGCTCCTCTCCGGGCTCATCGGCAACCTGCACCAGTCCGGCCACGCCCTCGGCATCCTCTCCCTGATCGGGCTCCTCTGGATCGGCAGCGGCCTCTTCGCCTGCCTGGAGAGCGCCACCGCGGTGATCTACGGCGGCCGGGGGAGGAGCTACCTCCGCCAGCGCGCCCTCGGCATCGCTCTCGTGCTCGCCTTCGCGGCGCTGGTGGTCGCGGGCATCCTCCTGTCGGTGCTGCTCTTTCCGCTCGGCTCCGCGGTGCAGCGCACCGGGGGGGTGGGCCGCTCGGCGGTGAACGCCCGGCTCACCCTCCAGCCGGTCGCCGGGGTGCTGATCGGACTCGCCCTCTTCACGCTCGTCCTCCGCGTGCTCCCGACCTGCCGGCAGCGCTGGCTCGACGTGCTCCCCGGGGTGGTGCTCGCCGCCGCCGGCAACGCCCTGCTCAACCTCATCTGGCCGGTCTACCTGCGCTACGCGGCGTCGACGCTCACGGTCAGCTACCTCGTGTTCGGTTTCGTGGTGGCGATCGCCACCTACGTCTCGCTGCTCGCCCAGCTGGTGGTGATCGCGATCAGCCTCAACGCGACCCTGCACGCCCGCCGGGCCGAGCGCACCGAGGCCGCCGCGGCCCGGGTCGTGGCGACCGGCTGACACCTTTCCTTACCACTCTCTTACCCCCTTCCGCGCAGGTTTCGCCGGGCGGGCCACGTCACACATCTCGGCGCCCTGTGAGAGGGGGGGTGGATCACCCCGGCGCCCAGGGAGGACGGGCGATGAATGCTCCCCTCGCGGTCCCGCGCGGCCTGCGCGCAACCGCCTCCGCCGGCCCGGTCCCCGGGTCCCGATGACGGCGTCCGCCGCCGCCGAGCGCTTCGGTGACGACGACGTCGGCCTCCTCCGGGCCTACGGGGGCGGCGACGTGCGCGGATTCGAGCGCCTCTTCGCCCGTCACCACGCTCGCCTTCGCGCCCTCGCGGTGCGCTTCCTCCACGACCCGAGCGAGGCCGAGGACGTCGTCCAGGAGGCGTTTCTGCGGCTGCTGCGCATCGCCGACACCGTCGACGACGGCTTCAACGTGATGGCGTGGCTGCATCGCGTGGCCACCAACATCTGCCTGACCCAGCTGCGCGGATCACGGCGGGTGCAGCTCGTCGACATCACCGGCGAGACCATGCAGTCGGAGGAGGACGGGCGGCGCGCCGGCCAGCCCGAGGCCGCGTTCGAGATGACCCACGCGCGTGAGCTCTTCGGCCGGGTGGCCCGGCGCCTGCCCGCACAGCAGCGGGTCTGCCTGGTGCTGCGCGAGGTCGAGGGCCTCTCCTACCGGGAGATCGCCGACCGGCTCTCGGTGAGCCCGGGCTCGATCGAGTCGCTGCTCTTCCGGGCACGGCGCCGCTTCCGCGACGAGTACCTCCGCCTCGAGGGCGAGGAGCCGAGCCGCTGCGCGATGACCCGCCACCTCCTCGACGTCATCGGCCGGTCGCGGCTGAGCGTGCGGAGCGAGCGGGTCGTCGCCGAGCATCTTGCCGAGTGCGCCGCCTGCCGGCGCCGCGCCGCCGCGGCGAGCACTCCGGCGCCGCGCCGCTCGGCGGCATCCTGGTGACCACCGTGAGCAGGCCGCCGGGAGTGCTTGTATGATGATATTTTCGCTATCAGATGACATGAAAACAAGACGCGCGAGGCGGTGCCGCGCCGGGATCGGCGGAGGCCGCCGCTGGAGGAGGAGCTCGATGCCGCAGCAGAGCTGGAGTCCGCACCGTGAGCGCCAGTACGAGCACATCAAGGACAGTCTCGAGAGCCGCGGTCGTGATGAGAAGACCGCCGAGGAGATCGCCGCCCGCACGGTGAACAAGGAGCGGGCGCGGGCCGGTGAGGCGCGGCAGGCGAGCCGCACGTCGATCGACGACATCTCCTCGGGCCGCCGCGGCGGGCTGCGTTCGCACCGCGGCCCGGGTGGACGCACGGTTGCCCAGCTGCGCAACGAGGCACGCAGCCGAGGACTGCGCGGCTACTCGCGGATGCGCAAGGCCGAGCTGGAGCGGCGTCTCGCACGCTGAGAAATGGTCTGTTGATCCAGGGGGTGCCCTCCCGCGGCGATGCCGCTCACGGGCCGCCCGGATCATCGACAAGGTCCGGCGTGGGCGCGAGGCCCTCCGCCAGATCACGTCGGCGACGGACCACTAGCAGCGACCCGGTCGAGCCACCAGCGGGCGCGCCCGCGTCGCCGCGCGGATGTGCGCGGCGGCCTGGAGAGCCCCGGTGGGCAGTCCCCCGGCGTGACGGCAGATGGGTTCCCAGCGCCCCGGCGCCTCGGCGGGCTGCGATCCCAGGTGGGCGCATGCCATGGTGCGTTCGGGAGTGGGGTGCTCCACCGCGATCGGCAGCACCTCGGCCACGAAGCCGGGGCACGCCGCGGCGGAGTCGAGCATCGCCGCCGCGAATGGACACCGCGGAAACCGTCCCATCGCCCGTACTCCAACCGCTGTTGCACTCGGCTGCCGATCTCCCAGGGTGCCCAGAATGCGATCTCACCGGCCGAAACGCGAGTCCCGCAAGGAGTTCTGACGGGACTGATAGCTAAGCCGCCAGGACCGGGCGGTCATGCTGTCGGACGGCGGGCCTTTCAAGACATGAGGTGCGGGTGTGGAACGAGGTCTCAGGATCTCCCACGGCGTCCGGAGGCGCTCTCCGGCGGCCGAATCTACCACCTGATCGGTT
>DASXNK010000181.1 GCA_036495095.1 Candidatus Dormiibacterota bacterium
GCGCACCCTGGAGCGCCGCGAGGGGGCGCCGCCCTTCGTCTTCTACGAGGGGCCACCCACCGCCAACGGCCGGCCGGGCATCCACCACGCGCTCACCCGCGCCTTCAAGGACCTCTTCCCCCGCTACCGCCAGATGTCCGGCTTCCAGGTCGACCGCAAGGCGGGCTGGGACACCCACGGCCTGCCGGTGGAGCTCGAGGTGGAGCGCAAGCTGGGGATCAGCGGCAAGCGGCAGATCGAGGAGTACGGCGTCGACCGCTTCAACGCCCTCTGCAAGGCGTCGGTGAGCGAGTACATCGACGACTGGGAGGCGATGACCGAGCGGCTCGGCTTCTGGCTCGACATGGAGCACCCCTATCGCACCTACGACAGCACCTACATCGAGTCGGTGTGGTGGAGCCTCAGGCGCATCTGGGACGCGGGACTGCTGGAGCAGGACTACAAGGTGGTGCCCTACTGCCCGCGCTGCCAGACCTCGCTGAGCTCGCACGAGCTGAGCCAGGGCTACCGCGACCACGTCCCCGACCCGTCCGTGTACGTGAAGTTCCGGCTCACCGGCGAGGACGGCGACGTCTCGCTGCTCGCCTGGACGACGACGCCGTGGACCCTCCCCGGCAACGTCGCCCTCGCGGTGCACCCGGACGAGACCTACGTGCGGGTGCGCATCGAGAGCGGCGACGTGATCCTCGCCGAGAAGCGGCTCGAGGTGCTGCGCGGCGAGGGCGAGGTGGTCGAGCACATCCCCGGGTCCGCCCTCGTCGACCGGACCTACGAGCCGCTCTTCACCGAGATGCTCCCCGAGGGCCGCGCCTTCGTCGTGCTCTCGGCGCCGCAGCTGGTGTCGATGGACGACGGCACCGGGATCGTCCACACCGCCGCCGCCTACGGCGAGGCCGACCTCGAGCTCTGCCGCAGGGCGGGGGTGGCGATCCGCCACGTGGTCGGGCTCGACGGCTGCTTCCTCCCCGAGCACGCGCGCTACGGTGGCCTCTTCGTGAAGGCCGCCGACCCCCGCATCATCGAGGACCTGCGCGAGGCCGGCCGGCTGCTCCGGGCGGAGGTCATCGAGCACACCTACCCGTTCTGCTGGCGCTGCGACTCGCCGCTCATCTACTACGCGCTCACCTCGTGGTTCGTCCGCACCACCGCGGTGAAGCAGCGGCTGCTCGAGCACAACCGCAGCGTCGCCTGGCAGCCGCCGCACATCCGCGACGGCCGGATGGGCAACTGGCTCGAGAACCTGGTCGACTGGAACGTCTCGCGCAGCCGCTACTGGGGCACGCCGCTGCCGATCTGGATCTGCGAGGGCTGCGGCGCGCAGCGCTGTGTGGGCTCGACCGCCGAGCTGGGCCTGACCGTCGACGACGACCTGCACAAGCCGTTCATCGACGAGGTGGTGCTCGCCTGCGAGGCCTGCGGCGGGGAGATGCGGCGCTGTCCCGACGTCATCGACTGCTGGTACGACAGCGGCGCCATGCCCTTCGCGCAGTGGCACTACCCGTTCGAGAACGTCGAGCGGTTCGAGGCGCGCCACCCCGCCGACTTCATCTGCGAGGCGATCGACCAGACCCGCGGATGGTTCTTCACCCTGCTCGCCGAGAGCACCCTGCTCTTCGACAGGCCGGCGTACCGGAACGTCATCTGCCTCAGCCACGTGGTCGACAAGCGCGGCAAGAAGATGTCGAAGTCGCGCGGCAACATCATCAACCCCTTCGAGCTCTTCGACCAGTTCGGGGCCGACGCCACCCGCTGGTACTTCTACACCAGCGTGACCGCGGGCAGCGAGTACCGGGTCGCCCCGGAGCTGATCCAGGAGGTGGTGCGGCGCTTCATCCTCACCCTCTGGAACGTCTACAAGTTCTTCGTCGACTACGCGGAGATCGACGGCTTCGACCCCGCCGCGCCGGCGCCGCCGGTGCCGGCGCGCCCGGTGCTCGACCGCTGGGTGCTGGCCCGCCTCACCCAGACCGTCGACGGCGTCCGCGCCGCCCTCGACGCCCACGACGCAACCGACGCCTCGCGGGTCATCGAGAGCTTCGTCGAGGACGTGTCGAGGTGGTACGTGCGCCGCTCCCGCCGCCGCTTCTGGAAGACCGACAGCGACGACGACGACAAGCGCGCCGCCTACGCCACCCTCTTCACCGTCCTCGACACCCTGTCGCGGCTGCTCGCGCCCTTCATGCCCTTCCTCGCCGAACGCATCTACCGCAACCTCAACGGGCTCACCGGCGACGAGCCGCCGATGGAGGGCGTCGCCGACTCGGTGCATCTCACCGACTACCCGGTCGCCCAGGCGGTGATGCGTGACCCCGAGGTGATCGCGGAGATGGCCCGGCTGCGCCGCCTCGTCGAGGAGGGGCTGGCGGGGCGCGAGACCGCCCGCATCAAGGTGCGCCAGCCGCTGGCGGGGGCCACGGTGCTGGGCACGCCCCTCGACCCCGAGCTGGAGGCGATCTTCGCCGAGGAGCTCAACGTCAGGGCGGTCGGCTACACCCCCCGGGAGGGCGACCACGAGGGCGTGGTGCTCGACACCGAGCTCACCGACGAGCTGCGCCGCGAGGGGATGATCCGCGAGCTGAGCCGCAAGGTGAACGAGCTGCGCAAGCAGGCGCGCCTCGCCCTCGACGACCGCATCACCCTCGACGTCGACACCGGCGGGGAGCTGCGCCGCGCCGTCGAGGCCCACCGCGAGCACCTCGAGCGCGAGACCCTCGCCACCCGGATCGTGCTCCGCGACGGCGAGACCCCGGACCGGGACGGCGTCCTCGCCGAGTGGGAGGGCACCGTCGCCGGCCAGCACGTCCGGCTGGGGGTGGGGCGCTGAGCACCGGGGGACGTGCCGCCGGCTCGCCCTGGCGCGGCCTCTCCATCCTGCTCGGCGCGGCGATCGTGGTGTTCGCCGTCGACCACCTCACCAAGTGGCTGGTGGTGCGCGACATCGCCTACGGCGACCAGGTGCCGGCGAGCGGGCCGATCACCATCCACCACATCCACAACAGCGGGGCCGCCTTCGGGCTCTTTCCCGGGTTCCAGGCGGCCTTCCTGGTGGTGGCGCTGGTGGTGAGCGTGTACATCCTGGTGGTCGGCCACCGCGCCGGCAACGGCGTCCTCACCCAGGTCACCCTCGGCGCGGTGCTCGGCGGCGCCGCCGCCAACGCCGTCGACCGCTTCCGTCAGGGCTACGTCGTCGACTTCGTCGACCTCCACCGCTGGCCGGTCTTCAACGTCGCCGACGCCGCCATCGTCGTCGGCATCCTGATCACCGCGATCACCCTGAGCCGGCGTCCCGTCAACGCGGGCGAGCACGCGCGGTGACCGTGGTGGTGGAGCCGCAGCCCGCCGACGGAGCGTCCGCACCGCGCCTCGACCTCTGGATGGTGCGCGAGCGGGGGATCAGCCGGACCGCCGCCCGGGCGCTCATCGACGCCGGCCGGGTGCGTGTCGACGGCCGCCCCGGCCGTCCCTCCCAGCGCATCGAGCCGGGCACCAGCGTGGAGGTGGCCGACGCCCCCGCCGCCGGCGCGGTGCCCGCGGCGGCCGCGGCGGAGGGGGAGGAGGAGCTGCGGATCGTCCACGAGGACGAGTGGCTCGCGGTCATCGACAAGCCCGCCGGCCTGGTGGTCCACCCCGCCCCCGGCCACCCCACCGGCACCCTCGCCGACGCCCTGCGCCGGCGCGGCGACACCTGGTCGACCGCCGCCGGCGAGGACCGGCCCGGCATCGTCCACCGCCTCGACCGCTTCACCAGCGGCCTGCTGGTGGTGGCCAAGACCGAGGCCGCGCACCGGGCGCTCTCCGCCCAGCTGGCCGGTCGCACCCTGGGGCGCAACTACTGGACGATGGTCTGGGGCAGCCTCGCCGAGTCGAGCGGGGAGATCGTCGCCCCGATCGCCCGCGACCGGCGGCAGCGCCAGCGGATGGCGGTGGTCGACGGCGGCCGGGCGGCGCAGTCGAACTTCCAGGTGGTCGAGCGGCTCGCCGCGGCCACCGTTCTCGACGTCTCGCTGCGGAGCGGGCGCACCCACCAGATCCGCGTCCACCTCGCCTGGGTGGGCCGCCCCGTGGTCGGCGACCCGATCTACGGGCGCCGCGACGACCGCCACGCCGGCCGCCCCGCCCTCCACGCCCGCCAGCTCCGCCTCGTCCACCCCGCCGACGGCGCCGAGCGGATCTATGAGGCCCCGCTCCCCGCCGACCTGGTCGACCTGCTCCAGCAGGCCCGCGAGGGGACCCTGTGAGCGGGAGGGTGATCGTGCTGAGCGGGCCCAGCGGGGTGGGCAAGGACACCGTGCTCCACGCCCTCTTCAGCCGCGAGCCGCGGCTGCGGTACAGCATCTCCTACACCACCCGGCCGCCGCGGCCCGGCGAGGTCGACGGCGTCTCCTACACCTTCGTCGACGATCAGACCTTCCTCCGGCTCGAGCAGGCGGGCGAGTTCCTCGAGACCGCGGTGGTCCACGGCAACCGCTACGGCACCTCGCGCCGGCGGGTGGAGGCGATGGTCGCGCGGGGCGAGCACGTGGTCCTCAAGATCGACGTGCAGGGGGCGTCGGCGGTGCGCGAGCGGCTCTCCGACGCCATCTTCATCTTCCTGCTGCCGCCCTCGATCGAGGTGCTTCGCCAGCGGCTGCGCGACCGCGGCACCGACGACGACGACGCCCTCGCCCGCCGCGACGCCGATGCCGTCCGCGAGATGGCCGAGGCGGCCCGCTACGATCACCTCGTGGTCAACGACAGCGTCGAGCGCGCGGCGGAGCAGATCCTCGACATCGTTGAGGCCAGCTGTGGCGCCAACGCCGGCTGACCTGGCGGGCCGCCGGGTCGCCCTCTACGTCAGCGGCAGCATCGCCGCCTACAAGGCCTGCGAGATCGTCACCCTGCTGCGCCGGCGGGGCGCGGAGGTGCGGGTGGCGATGACCGCCGCCGCCGCCCGCTTCGTCACCCCCATGACCTTCCAGAGCCTCTCCGGCCACGCCGTCGCCGCGGACATCTGGGAGCCGGGGGAGGGGGGCCTCGCCGCCCACGGGATGGCCCACCTCGGCCTCGGCGGCTGGGCCGAGGTCCAGGTCGCCGCCCCCGCATCCGCCGACCTCTGCGCCCGCCTCGCCCTCGGCCTCGCCGACGACGCGGTCACCGCCACCGCGCTCGCCTGCGTGGCGCCGCTGCTGCTCGCCCCGGCGATGGAGACGCGGATGTGGGAGCACCCCGCCACCCGGAGCCACCTCGCCACCCTGCGCGGCCGCGGTGCGGTGGTGGTGGGCCCGGGAGCGGGGCGGCTGGCCAGCGGCGCGGAGGGCATGGGACGGATGGCCGAGCCCGCCGACGTGGTCGAGGCCTGCGCCGCCCTGCTCGGCGCCGGCGACGGCTCCCTCCCGCTGGCCGGACGCCGCCTGCTGATCACCGCCGGCGGCACCCGCGAGCCGGTCGACCCGGTGCGCTACCTCGGCAACCGCAGCAGCGGACGGATGGGCAACTCGCTCGCCACCGAGGCGCTGGCGCTGGGGGCGGCGGTCACCCTGGTCACCACCCTGGCGCCGCCCGCCCTCCATCCCCGCCTCGAGGTGGTGGGGGTGGCCACCGCCGCGGAGATGCTCGAGGCGGTGCGTGCGCACCTCGCCGCCGCCGACGTCCTGGTGATGGCCGCCGCGGTCGCCGACTACCGGCCCGCCGACCCCTCGCCGCGCAAGCTGAAGAAGGGCGACACCGCCCTGCGCCTCGACCTCGTCCCCACCGCCGACATCCTCTGCGCGGTGCGCGACCAGGCCCGCGAGCTGGGGGTGATGGTGGTCGGGTTCGCCGCCGAGACCGACGACCTCCTCGACAACGCCCGCACCAAGCTCGAGCGCAAGGGCCTGGAGCTCATCGTCGCCAACGACGTCGCCACCGGCATGGGCGGCGAGGAGAGCGCGGTGACGGTGCTCGGCCGCGAGGGCGTGGTCGCCGAGCTGACCCGTGCCCCCAAGCCCGAGGTCGCCCGGCGGGTGCTGGAGATCATCGGCGCCCGGTGGGCGGCCCGAGCGCAGGCCTGAGGGACGAAGCCTCCCCCGGTGAGAACCGTGGCGCGTCCACTCCACCCTCTCCGAATGGATGTTCGCTGTCAGAATCACCCCCGTGCCCGAGTGCTCCCTGCCCTACGCGACGGTCGTCCCCGAGCTGCGCTCGATCCTCCCACGGGACATCTTCACCTACTCGGTGGGCGCCGACCTCGACCTGAGCGCGGTGCCCGGGGCCCGGGTGCGGGTGCCGTTCGGCGAGCGGGAGGTGATCGGCCACGTCGTCGAGCGGGTCGCCACGACCGAGTTCGAGGCCCGGGCGATCGTCGAGGTGCTCGACGAGCCGCCCCCGCTGCTCCCCCACCTCGTCCTGCTGGGGCGGTGGGTCGCCGAGCGCTACCGGGCGCCGCTCGGCGAGGTGGTCAAGGCGATGCTGCCGTCCGGGGTGCGGTCCGCCCGTCCCCGGGGGCGGAAGCGGGGGCCGCGGAGCACGTCCCGCGGTGCCCGGGAGGCCGCCGAGACCGGCGAGGCCGAGGTCGCGCCGCCGCTCACCGACGCGCAGCGGCTCGCCGCCGCCCCGCTCCTGCTCGCCATCGCCGAGGGCCGCCACCACCGCCTGCTGCTCCGCGGGGTCACCGGCAGCGGCAAGACCGAGGTCTACCTCGTCGCCATCGCCGCCGCGCTCGCCGCCGGCCGCCGCGCCCTCGTCCTGGTGCCCGAGATCAGCCTCACCCCGCAGACCATCCGGCGCTTCGCCGCCCGCTTCCCGGGGCGGGTGGTGCTGATGCACTCTGGGCTCACCGACGCGGAGCGGGCGGCCACCTGGCGGCGGGTGCGCGAGGGCGGCGCCGACGTCGTGGTGGGCTCGCGGAGCGCGGTCTTCGCCCCGATCGCCGACCTCGGCGTGGTGGTCGTGGACGAGGAGGACGCCTCCGCCTACAAGCAGGACCGGGTGCCCCGTTACCACGCCGTCGAGACCGCCCTCGAGCTCGGCCGGCTGTGCGGCGCCCCGGTGGTGCTGGGGTCGGCGACGCCCCGGCTGGAGACCTTCTTCCGCGCCCACGGCGGCGACCTCGAGCTCGCCACCCTGCCCGACCGCATCGCCGGGCGGGCGCTGCCGCCGATCGAGGTGGTCGACCTGCGCGAGGAGCTGCGCGCCGGCAACCGCAGCCCACTCTCGCAGTCGCTGGAGCGCGCCCTTGCGGAGTGCGCCGGGGCCGGGGGCCAGTCGATCCTCTTCCTCAACCGCCGCGGCACCGCCACCGTGATCGTCTGCCGCTCCTGCGGGGAGGCCCTGGGCTGCCCCAACTGCAGCGTCGCCCTGGTCTTCCACCAGGGTCGCGGGCTCTGCGCCTGCCACTACTGCGGCGCGTCCCGGCCGCCGCCCCGGGAGTGCCCGGCCTGCGGCTCGCCGGCGATCCGGGCGCTGGGGATGGGCACCGAGCGGCTCGAGCGGGTGGTGCGCGAGCGCTTCCCCGCCCTGCGCCTGCTGCGGATGGACCGCGACACCGTGCAGCGGCGCGACACCTACTTCGAGATCTACGACACCTTCGCCCGGGGCGACGCCGACTGCCTGATCGGCACCCAGATGGTCACCAAGGGCTGGGACCTCGCCGGGGTGCGGCTGGTGGGGGTGGTCAACGCCGACACCGCCCTCCACCTCCCCGACTACCGGAGCGGCGAGGTGACGTTCTCGCTGCTCACCCAGGTGGCGGGACGAGCCGGCCGGGGCGAGCACTCCGCGCGGGTGATCCTGCAGACCTACAGCCCCGGCCACTACGCGGTGCGTCACGCGCTGGGCCACGACTACCTCGGCTTCGCCCACGAGGAGATCCGCATCCGCCGCGCCACCGGGTTCCCGCCCTACAGCCGGCTCTGCGTCTGCACCTTCTCGCACCGCGACGACGCCGAGGCGGAGCGCCGTGCCCGCAGGGCGGCCGAAAAGCTCTCTGGTACACTGACCCCCGGCTCGGGAGTCGACGTCCTCGGGCCGACGCCCGCGTTCCTGCACCGCCTTCGCGGCGAGTTTCGGTGGCAGATCACGGTGCGGGGGGCGTCCCTCCAGGAAGCGCTTCCCCATCTTCCGACAGACCGGGGCTGGAGCATCGACGTCGATCCCGCCCTCTGAGGATCAGCGTGGCGCTTCTCCGGATCATCACCAAAGACAACCCCCGCCTCCGGCTCAAGGCCAGGCGGGTGCCGAAGGTCGACGACTCGGTGCGCCGGCTGATGGACGACATGGTCGAGACCATGCTCGACGCCCCCGGGGTTGGCCTCGCCGCCAACCAGGTGGACGTGCAGCTCCGGGTCATCGTGATGAAGGTGGACAACCAGCTCTACACGCTGGCCAACCCCGAGGTGGTCCGCACCTCGGGCGAGCAGATCGGCCTCGAGGGCTGCCTCAGCGTCCCCGGCTTCGTGGGCGAGGTCGCCCGCGCCGACAAGGTCACCATCAAGGCGCTGAACCGCAACGGCAAGGAGGTGCGCATCAAGGGCGAGGGGCTGCTCGCGCGCGCCATCCTGCACGAGATCGATCACCTCGACGGCGTCCTCTTCATCGACAAGCTCACCAGCATCGACACCCTTCGTCCGGTGGCGGTGGGCAGCGAGGAGGATGCGATCGAGGAGTCCGAGGCGGTCACCCTCGCCGTCTAGGAGCCACCGTGGCGCTCCGCATCGCGTTCCTCGGCACCGCGGACTTCGCCGTCCCGTCGCTGGCGGCGTGCCTCGACGCCGGCTGTGACGTCGCCGCGGTGGTGACCCAGCCGGAGCGCCCCGGCGATCGGGGCCGCCCGGCGCCACGCCCGGTCGGCGACCTCGCCCGCGAGCGCGGCCTGCCACTGCTGCAGCCGTCGCGGATCCGCGAGCCCGCGGCGACCGCGGAGCTCCTCGACCTCGGCATCGACGCCCTGGTTGTTGCCGCCTACGGCCAGATCCTCCCGGCCGCGCTGCTGGAGGGGCCGCGGCTCGGCGGCGTCAACGTCCACGCCTCGCTGCTGCCCCGCTGGCGGGGGGCCTCGCCGGTGGCGGCGGCGATCCTCGCGGGCGACGCACAGACCGGGGTCTCGATCATGCGCATGGACGTGGGCCTCGACACCGGCCCGGTGTACGCGATGCGCGCCACCCCGATCGCGGCCACCGAGGCCACCCCCGAGCTGACCGGGCGGCTCGCAGCCATGGGCGCGGACCTGCTCGTCGAGGTGCTCGCCGGGCTCGAGGCCGGCACCGTGACCGCCGAGCCGCAGGACGGCGCCGCCGCCACCCTCGCCCCCCGGCTGCGCCGCGACGACGGCCGGGTCGACTGGTCGGAGGTCGGCGCCGCCGAGGTCGACCGGAGGGTGCGCGGGCTCGACCCCTGGCCCGGGGTGACCGCCCCGCTGGGGGGAGCGGAGGTGCGCCTGCTCGCCGGCGCGCCGCTCTCGCGGGGCGACGACGTCGGGCCTCCCGGCACGGTGCTGCGCACCGATCGCGAGGTCGCCGAGGTGGCCACCCGTGACGGCGTCTACGCGGTGCGGCGGGTGCAGCCGCCGGGGCGCCGCCCGATGGACGCCGCCGCCTACCTGCGCGGCCGCCGCGCACCCTCGCCATGAGCGACCCCAGCCGCCACCGCTTCGCCGGCGCCGACCGCGAGGCCGTCTACCGGGCCATCCACCAGCGCCGCGACGTCCGCCACTTCCGCACCGACCCGGTCGACGACGCCCTCGTCTACCGGGTGCTCGCCGCCGCCCACCGGGCCCCGTCGGTCGGCTTCATGCAGCCCTGGACGTTCACCGTGATCCGCTCCGAGGCGACCCGGGCGAGGGTGCACGGCCTCTACCTCCGCGAGCGCCAGGCGGCCGCCTGCTTCTACGACGAGCCGCGGCGCACCGAGTTCCTGGCCCTCAAGCTCGAGGGGATCCGCGAGGCGCCGGTGAACATCTGCGTCAGCTGCGACCCGACCCGCGGCGGCACCCACGTGCTGGGGCGCAACAGCCAGCCCGAGACCGACGTCTACAGCACCTGCTGCGCGGTCGAGAACCTCTGGCTGGCGGCCCGCGCCGAGGGCCTCGGGGTGGGCTGGGTGAGCATCATCAAGTCCGGCGAGCTGCGCGAGATCCTCGGCATCCCCCCGCACGTGGTGCCGGTCGCCTACCTCTGCCTGGGCTGGCCCCAGCAGCTGGGACCCCGGCCGATGCTGGAGGAGGCGGGCTGGCGCGGGCGGCTGTCGATGCAGGGCCTGGTGCGCCTCGAGCGTTACGATGCCGCCCCCGCGCCCGGGTCGGAGGCCGCCGCGGCGATCGCCGCCGCCGAGGCCGAGATCGCCCGCTGGGAAGCGGCCCCGGACCCGGTCTGAGTACAGAGCAACCATGGCGACGAAGAAGAAGTCCGAGCCCGACGGCACCCTGGCGCGCAACCGCCGGGCGTCGCACGAGTACGCCATCCTCGAGACCTTCGAGGCGGGGGTCGAGCTGACCGGCACCGAGGTGAAGTCGCTGCGCGCGGGCCGCACCCAGCTCACCGAGGGCTACGTGCGCGTCGAGGGCAACGAGGCCTGGCTCATCCAGGTCCACATCAGCCCCTACGCCCAGGGCAACATCGCCAACCACGACCCCGAGCGGCGGCGGCGGCTGCTCCTCCACCGCCGCGAGATCGAGTACCTCGACGGCAAGGTGCGCCAGCAGGGCCTGACCCTGGTGCCGCTGCGGATGTACGTCAAGGGCAACCGCATCAAGCTGCTGATCGGGCTCGCCCGGGGCAAGAAGCTCTGGGACAAGCGGCAGGCGATGGCCGAGCGCGACTCGAAGCGCGAGGCCGACCGGGTGGCCGCCCGGCACTAGTCCGGGCTCAGAGGCTAGACCGCGGCGCTGTGGGCGAGGCCCGGGGGCTCCTCCTCGTCGCCGGGATCGAGCACGTCCTCCGCGAGCATGCCCTCCTCGTCGTCCTCGTCCTCGGCGGCGGCGGTGGGCACCGGCCGGTTGGAGCGGGTCTCGATCACCACCTGTGCGGCGAGGGCGTCGATCGCGGCGCGGAGGTCGCGCAGCCCGTCCCCGGTCACCGAGGAGATCACGATCGGCTCGGTCTCGGCGATCTGGCGGAGGCCGGCGACGACATGGGGCAGCTCGGCGGGAGGTACCAGGTCGGCCTTGGAGACCACCAGGAGCGCGGGCTGGTCGGCGTCCATGGAGTGGAGCGTCTCCAGCACCGTGGTCAGCTGGCTCTGGGCCTCGGGGTGCGACGCGTCGACCACGACCGCGAGCATGCGGGCGGCGCGCACCTCCTCGAGGGTGGCGGCGAAGGCCTGGACCAGCTCGGTGGGCAGGTTCTGGATGAACCCGACGGTGTCGGTGAGGATCACCCGGCGCGAGGACGGCAGGCTGAGCAGTCGCGAGGTGGGGTCGAGGGTGGCGAAGAGCAGGTCGTCGGCGAGCACGTCCGAGTTGGTCAGCCGGTTGAGCAGCGTCGATTTGCCCGCGTTGGTGTAGCCGACCAGCGCGCAGGTGGCGAGGGGGACGTCGAGCCGCGCCTTGCGCTGGGTGGTGCGCCGCCGCTCCAGCTCCTTGAGGCGGACCCGCAGGCGCTTCAGCCGCTGGCCGACGAGGCGGCGGTCGACCTCGATCTGGGTCTCACCCGGGCCGCTGCGGGTGCCCACGCCGCCGCGCTGGCGCTCGAGGTGGCGCCAGCCGCCGGCGAGGCGGGGGAGGAGGTGCTCGAGCTGGGCCATCTCCACCTGGATGCGCCCCTCGGCGGTGCGCGCCCGGCGGGCGAAGATGGCGAGGATGACCTCGGTGCGGTCGAGCACCGGGACCTTCCAGGCGGCCTGCAGGTTGCGCTGCTGGCGGGGGGTCAGGGAATCGTTGACCAGCACCGCGGGGCGGTCCAGCTCACCGAGCGCCGCCTCCATCGTCTCGACGGTGCCGGTGCGCAGATAGGTGGCGGGATGGGGCTCGCGGAGCTGGATGAGGCGCCGGTCGGCGACCTCGGCTCCGAGGGTGCGCGCCAGCTCCTCGAGCTCGTCGAGCTGGATCTCCGCACCCTCGCGGCGGTTGCCACCGCTGTGGGTGCCGATCAGGGCGACCCGGGTGATCGTGGCCCCGACGGTGGGGTCGGCGCCGCTGAGAGTGGGGGGCTGGTTCGGGGTCTTGGTCTTGGTCTGGGCCATGATGTAGAGACTACGGGAAGGCTACCCCCGCGAACCGTGTTTGAAGCAGGGTCGGCGGGGTACCATGACAGCCTCACGCGGTCGCATGCCCGCCTGCCTGGCACCCCGGTGATGGGGGCGTATGGTTTCGACGGGGTCGTGGATTGTGGGATGGCGAGCCGAGCCCCGGGCTCGTAAAACCGGGAAAAATATATGTGCGAACAGCACTCCCGCCTACGCTCTCGCTGCCTAAGCCAGAGTAAGGCAAACGCTCAGGCTTCGGCCTGACGTCGACCGGACCCTCGGCCTCGGGGTCCGGACCCGACGTTAATACCAGCGGTCTTGCCGCCCGGTGGCGCCACGGCGCCGGGCGGGACATCCACCGTGGCTGGCCCGAGCACAGCCTGGTCCCAGGGCGTTGCTCGGGTGAGATCAAAACCGGGACTACGCTCGTAGAGGTCTCACGGGACGCGGCTTCGGACCCGGGTTCGATACCCGGCGCCTCCACCACCGGGGTCGACTCGGAATCGGCCCCGGTGGCGGCCCACCTGGTCAGCACGGCGGCCTCGACGATGAGGCTGTACCGGATCACCGGGTCCAACCTGCTGCCGCCCCTGCCCGGCGGGCGGTCATGACCTCAGCCCCGCCTCACGTGTCTGAGCACAGTAGGCGTGGAGCGCCTCGCACACCACGGAGCCGCGCTCGAGGCGCTCCTCATCGGTCGAGCAGCCGTCCCGAACACCGGTGAACAGCGCGAGGACACCTGGCGACTCCAGCGGTGTCGTGTCCTCGTGGGGGAGGTCGGCGCCACGGACGATCGCCGCCATCCGCCGCAGTCCCTCATCAGCCAGCTCGTACGTCTCGATGAGGGCGTCGAGAGTGCAGCGCCCGCGGCGGTGCCCGAGCTCCGCCCCCCGAAGATCGAAGGGGATTCCGTCGACGGCGCTGACCTCGACGTTCCGGGGGATGAAGCCGAAGGTCGCCTCGGGGTCGACGAAGCGGCGGATGGCCCAGGCGGTGGCGATGCGGTCGACGTGGATGCGCTCGCGGGTGACGTAGTGCACCTCGGCTCTCCTAGGCGCCTGGAACGCTGTCGGTCACCGGCGTCAGCTTGCGGCTGATGCCCTGCCGGAAGGCGAGGCATCGGTCGATGGTGGTGGCGGCCTCGCGGCGGCCCGGAGCGTTCAGGTAGTCACGGGTACGGATCTTCTGGAAGCGGCGTTGGAGGGCCACGAGCTCGTTCTCGGTCCGCAGCCGCACCGCGTAGTCGGCGTCGGTCCCCGGGCCAGGGTGCTCGCCGGCTCGCCGGAGGAACGTCATCGCGTCCTCTCGAAGGGCGTCGTACTCCGCCTGGCGGTCGGCGATGATGCGGGCCCGGATGCGTCTCTCCTCGCCGCCCGGGAGCCGCGTCACCGGGAGCACCCAGGCATCGCCCCCGTGCTGTTCCACCTCCTGCGCCAACCAGTCCAACTGCTCCTCCAGCTCCTCGGTGAAGGGCAGGGCGGCGGCGCCGGGCGTGAGGACGGTGGCGCCGAGCCGGCGAAGCGATCGCCACATCCCCACCCGCTCGGTGCTGCCGCCGGTGGGCAGCCGCCAGGCCAGGACGAGCCAGGTTGGGGAGGGTTGGGCAGGCATCGCGGTGCCAGTGTATGCGAAAGGTAGCGTAGGCTACTTATCGAGCTCTGGGCGTGGTCCTCCCTCCCACGCCCTCAGCGGTGCAGGAGGAGACCCGCACCGGCGCAGCCGAGCACGATGAACGGCTCCTTGACCTTCAGCTTCCAGATCAGGGCCAGGCTGGCCAGCGCGATGGCCGTGGTGGCGAGGTCCACGACAGCGCCCCGGATGAGGACGATGGTCGCTCCGGCGATGGCGCCCGCCGCCGCGGCCGTGGCTCCCTTGACGAACGCCTTCAGCTGGCTGTTCTCCCGGTGGCGGATGAACCAGCGCCCCGGGACCACCACGCCGAGGTAGATCGGCGTGAAGATGGCGACGGTCGCCACCACCGCTCCGGCGAAGCCGGCCACCAGGTAGCCGATGAAGGCCGCCGTGATCACCACGGGCCCTGGCGTGATCAGGCCCATGGCGACGGCGTCGAGGAACTGACGCTCGGTCAGCCAGTGGTGGTCGTGGACAACTCCCTCGCGCAGGAAGGGGACGATCGCCAGGCCGCTGCCGAAGATGAACGTCCCCGCCTTGAGGAAGAACAGGCCGAGGGTCGCAAGGGTTCCCGCGGACAGCGTCACCGCGGTCGCCGCAACCAGGCTGGGATGGCTGCCGCCGGAGGGAACGAGCAGAGCCGCGCGTCCCGGGAGTCGCAGCCAGCGCGGGGGCGCCTCGGCGGCCACCATGAGCAGACCCGCCCCGATGAACAGCAGGGCGATCTCGGCTCCGGTCGCGGCGGTGATCGTCATGATCACCGCGGAGATGGCCCACAGCCTGGCGTCACGTCGATTGGTGAGGCGGGCCAGCTTGATGGCGGCGAGGACGATGATCGCCATGACCCCTGGGGCGATGCCGTAGAAGAGCGCCTGGACGACGGGGACGCCCTCGTAGTGCACGTACACGACGGCGACGCTCACGACCAGGATGAAGGACGGGAGGATGAAAGGCAGGGCGATGATCGCGGCCCCCGGCGCTCCCTTCCGCAGGTAGCCGACCCACATCGCCACCTGCGCCGCAAGGGGTCCCGGCATCATCTGGCCGAGGGCGACCCCGTTCAGGAACTCCTGCCGGTCGAGCCATCGGCGACGCTCCACGAGATCGCGCTGCATGTAGCCGACGCTGGCGATGGGGCCGCCGAATCCGAAGGTGCCCAGATAGAGGAAGTACCGCAGCAAGGCGGCGAAGCTGCCCACGGGAGCCGGCGAGGCGGCGTCCACGCCGCTCCCGTCCGCATCGACCACGGTCGGAACAGCGGCAGCCGTTCTGCGCTGCCTCAGCCTCCCGAGCATGACGTCCCTCGGTGGCGTTGCTGGAGGATGGGAATCGTAGCCTACGCTGCAGACCATACTCAACCGGTCCGGCCTGAACGCCCCTCAGCAGGCTGCTGGAAGCTGATTGAGTGGGGCCGTGGCGTCGATGAAGAGCGTCACCACCCCTCCCTGAACAGGGTCCGACGGCAGGATGATGGCGCCGTCCACGACGCCGTCGGGGTCATCCCCTGCCAGGGCCCGTGCCAAGGCCGCGCTTCGATACTGGATGTGCTCACAGCCGAACTGCACCGTGTCGTGGACGAGTACGGCGTCGCCCGGGAGCTCGCTTCGGAAGGCTGCCCTGGTCTGGCTGACGCCGATCGGGGGGATGTGATTGACGCGGTAGCTGATGACGCGGCCTGCGGGGGTGCAGAGCACATGGCTGTACCTGTCCAGGCCGTCGTTGAGGTACGGAAGGTAGAAATCGGCGCGCAGGGGATCCATCTCGTGATGGGCATTCCACGCCGCGAGGGTGGCGCCGAATGCGACCAGGGCATCGGCGGGTACAGCGGCTGCAGGTGAGCAGCGGGTCGTTGCGGGGCCGGATGGCGGGGGGGACGCCGTGGCCAGCGGCGTGCTCGCCGGTATCGGCGACGGAAAGGGTGGAACGGTTGGTGTCCGAGGTTCATCGCTGCCACATGCAACGAGCAGGACCACGAGCGTCAGGGCGATCAGGGCCGCCGGCGCCGCAGTGGTCGGGGCCAGCGCGCGGCACCCCCCGGGCCGGCTGGGCTTCCCGCGCATGGGCCGAGCCTACGCCGGTTGACGATTAGCATGGGTGGGTGCCTGTCGAACAGCCGCCCGGTGTGGTGGTGGGACCGGACGGCGTGGCCCGCTGCTGGTGGGCGGGGAGCGACCCGCTCTATGTGCGGTACCACGACGAGGAGTGGGGCCGTCCCTGCGGCGACGACGTGCGGCTGTTCGAGAAGCTCTGCCTCGAGGGCTTCCAGGCGGGGCTCAGCTGGCTGACCATCCTGCGCAAGCGCGAGCACTTCCGCGCCGCATTCGCGGGATTCGACATCGACGCGGTGGCCGGCTTCGGCGACGCGGACGTGGCCCGGCTGCTCGGCGACACGGGCATCGTCCGACACCGCGGGAAGATCGCCGCGACGGTCAACAATGCCGGCCGCTGCAGGGCTCTGCGCGAGGAGTTCGGCAGCCTCGCCGCCTACGTCTGGGAGTACGAGCCGGCCACCACCGACCGGGCCCGGGCGATGAGCGGGGACCTGCGGACGCGGGGCTGGTCGTTCGTGGGTCCGACCACCGCGTACTCCTTCATGCAGGCGATGGGACTGGTCAACGATCACCTCGACGGGTGCGCGGCGCGGGAGCAGGTCGAGCGTGACCGGGTCGGGTTCCCCAGGCCGGTGCGCCGATCCGGGCTCAGCGCCGCGCCGTGACCACCCAGACGCTGCCGGGCAGCGCCACGCCCTCGGGGCCGGCGAAGGGGGCGAGCGCCGTCTGCACCGCGGTCCGGGCGCGTCCCTGCACCTCGGGTGCGGCGGCGGCGTAGGCGGCGCGCACCGGGAGCACCGACAGCGCGATCTCCCCGACGCTCCCGGCCTCGCCGGGGCCGGCGAGGCGGACCGGCCGCTCCCGGCCCTCGACGGCGATCTCCGAGAACCCCGCCCGCTCGAGGATGGCCCGCGTCACCCCGGCCTCGGCGAGGGCGAACGGCGAGGGCGAGCCCGGCGCGGGAGCCGGGGGCGCCTCGAGGATGCCCGAGACCGCTGCGATCGGCACCGAGAACCACGGGTTCCGGTCGGGCGCCTGCCAGCAGACGAAGGCGAGCCGTCCCCCCGGGCGCAGCGCCGAGCCGAGGTTGGCGAACGCCGCCACCGGGTCGGCGAAGAACATCACCCCGAAGCGGGAGTGGACCAGGTGGAACGCCCCTGCCGGCAGCTCCGCCACCTGGGCGTCGGCGCGACGCAGCTCGACGGTGCCGAGGCCGGCCGCGGCGACCCGGCTCCGGGCCAGGTCCAGCATCACCTCCGAGATGTCGATCCCGACCACGCGTCCCGCCGGTCCGGTCCGCGCGGCGAGCTCGAGGACGGTCGCCCCGGTGCCGCAGCCGGCGTCGAGGACCCACTCGCCCGGGGCGGGTGCCCCGGCGTCGAGGCTGAGCTCGCCGAACGGCCCGACCAGGGCGTCGAGCCGCTCCTGGTGCTCGACCCAGGCGGGCCCGGCCTCGTCGTTCCAGAACCGCTCCTGCTCGGTGTTGGCGTTCACCCGGACCTCCGCATCGCTGCCGCGTGGTGGTGGAGCGCATCCCCGCACCCTAGACTCCGATGATGCCCGCCGACGATCCGCTGCGTGTCGTCGCCTCCTGGATCGCCGGCGCCCGCGAGGTGCTGGTGTTCACCGGCGCGGGCATCTCCACCGAGTCCGGCATCCCCGACTTCCGCGGTCCCAACGGGATCTGGCGCACCCGCGACCCGGCGCGCTTCACCATCCAGAGCTTCCTCGCCGACCCCGAGGTGCGCCGCGAGACCTGGCGCAACCGGCTGGAGTCGCCGGTCGACACCGCCCGGCCCAACGCCGGCCACCGCGCCGTGGTCGACCTCGAGCGGGCCGGCCTGGTGCGGGTGGTGGTGACCCAGAACATCGACGGTCTCCACCAGCAGGCCGGGTCGGCCGACGTCATCGAGATCCACGGCACCACCCGGCGCGCGGGCTGCCTCGACTGCGGTCTGCGCCTGCCCATGGAGGTGGTGCTCGACCGCGTCCGCGAGGGTGACGACGACCCCCACTGCGAGGCCTGCGGCGGGCTTCTGAAGTCGGCGACGATCAGCTTCGGCCAGGCGCTGATCGAGGCCGACGTCGAGCGCGCGATGGCGGTGGCGGAACGCTGCGACGTCTGCCTCGCGGTCGGCTCGACCCTCTCGGTGTGGCCCGCCGCCGGCGTGCCCCTCGCCGCCGCCCGCCGCGGCGCCCGCCTGGTGATCGTCAACGACGGCGAGACCGACCTCGACGAGGCCGCCAGCGCCCTCATCCATGGTCGTTCCGGGGACGTGCTCCCCGCGCTGGTGAGCTCCGTCCTCGGCCCTCGTGCCCAGGGGGAAGGCTGTCAGCGACGAGGGAGCTGATGGCCTGGGGGAGTCCCCCTCCATCCTGCGCGTGAGCGCAGCGAGCCAGGGCCGCATGGTCACGGGGCGCTGGCGGCCACCCAGGCCGGGCTGGCGACCCGTACTCTATGCCGCATGTTGCGGCGACGACGTGCGAGCCGACCCCCGGAGCCGTCGCCGGTGCGGGAGAAGCGCACCCCCTGGGAGATCGCGAGGGCCTGGATCATCCCGGTGATCGGCGGCATCACCCCGGTGCTGCTGATCGTGGTGAACATCGCCGCCTTCATCGTCCAGCACCTCAGCGCCTTCCGCTGGACGATCAGCGTCCTCGCCGTCGTCAGCGGCATCATGCTCGACTCGTGGACGGCGCTGAACATGTACCGGGCGCTGCGGGCGCGCTTCCCCTCGCATCCCCTCCTCCAGGACAGCAACCAGGAGCTGCTGCTGGTGGTGAGCATGGGCGTGATCATCGTGCTCTCCTTCATCAGCGGCTACTTCTGTTACCAGGGGCTCGGCGACGCCTCCAACCTGCCCAACCGGCTGACGTTCGTGACCGGCGCGGTCGCGATCGCCACCCCCATCCTGCTGGTCCGGCTGTTCGCCCACCTCAAGCAGCGGTCGCAGGGGCAGCAGCGGCCCCCGTTCACCGCCCGCGACCGCGATCAGCCGCCGCCGCCGGCCCCGTCCACCGAGACCTCAGCCTCCGCCACCGGCTACACCCCGCCGCCGCGCTACCTGCCCCCGTCCTGAGCGCCGGGGCGCCGCCGCGCCGATGAGGCTGGACGGAGCCGTCGCCCTGGTCACCGGGGCGTCGAGCGGGATCGGCCGCGCGACCGCCCTCGACCTCGCCGCCGCCGGTGCGACGGTCGTCGGCGTGGCCCGCCGCGAGCCCCTGCTCCGCGACCTCGCCGCCGAGATGGCGAGGCGGGGCACCCCGGGGGAGACGGTGGTCTGCGACGTCACCGACGCCGCCGCGGTGGAGCGCACCGTCGCCGGGGTGGTGGAGCGGCACGGGCGCGTCGACGTCCTCGTGAACAACGCCGGCGTCGGGCTCCACCGCGCGCTCCGCGACTGCACGGTCGCCGACCTCGAGCGGGTGATGCGGGTCAACTACCTCGGCGCCGCCGCCTGCCTCCTCGCGGTGCTTCCCCACATGACCGCGCGCCGGCATGGGGTGGTGGTCAACGTGGCGTCGATCGCGGGGGCGATCCCCTGGACGTGGGAGGCGGGCTACTCGGCGTCCAAGGCCGCGCTCCTCGCGCTGAGCGAGGCGTCCGCGCCGGAGCTCGCCCGCCTCGGAGTCCACGTCTGCTGGGTGAACCCGGGCGTCGTGCGCACCGACATCTTCACGGCCGAGGCGGTCCGCCACCTCCCGCCGAGCGCGGCGCGGACCCGGCTGGAGCCGGGGCGGGTGAGCGCCGCGATCCTCGACGCGGTGCGGCGCGAGCGCGCCTCGGTCACCGTCCCGCGGTCGCTCGCGGTCGCCGCGGCGCTGCGCTCCGTCCTCCCGGGCCCCTTCCGGGCGGGCGTGCGCCACACCTACGAGGCGACCCTCCGACGCGACCGGCGAGGCGATCAGCCCGAGTAGGTCGCGGCCCCCGGTGGTGTCGCCGGCCCCCGCGGTGTCGCCGGCGGCGGGTCGAACTCGTACCCGTCGCGGACCGATACCTCTAAATGCATCTACCGATCGCCTGCCGCCCGTCGCAATATCTGTCGCGTATCGACCATCTCTAGATGTAGGACGGGAGCCTCCCACCGGCTTCCGGGGGGGGCGAGGAGGATGGATGGCGGAACCGGGTCGACCGCTGGTCGCCGCGCGTTCCCACGGGATGGAGCTGTGGCGCCCGCGCGAAATGTCCATGAGCCGCGAGGGGAACAGATGATCGCCCGGCGTCCACGCCGCTGGTCCGTTCGG
>DASXNK010000182.1 GCA_036495095.1 Candidatus Dormiibacterota bacterium
TTCGGCGAGTCGTGGACCTCGAGCTTGAGCTCGACGTTGAGGGGCACGTCGCCGAAGGAGCGGCCCTCGAGCCGGATGTACGCCCACTTGCGGTCGCTCAGCCAGGGCACGTAGTCGGAGGGCCCGATGTGGACGCTGTCCTTGGCGATCGGGTGGTCGAGCTGGGAGACCACGCTGTTGGTCTTGCTGATCTTCTTGCTGATCAGCCGCTCACGCTCGAGCATGTTGAGGAAGTCGGTGTTGCCGCCGAAGTTCAGCTGGTAGGTGTTCTCCAGCTTCACGCCGCGCTCGCGGAAGAGCCGGGTGAGCACCCGGTGGATGATGGTCGCGCCCACCTGGGACTTGATGTCGTCACCGATGATCGGCACGCCCCGCTGCTCGAAGCGCTTGCGCCAGTACTCCTCGCGGGCGATGAACACCGGCATGCAGTTCACCATCGCGCAGCCGGCGGTGAGGATCTGCTCGGTGTACCACTTGGTGGCGGTCTCGCTGCCCACCGGCAGGTAGTTGACGACCACGTCGGTGCCGGTGTCCCTGAGGATGCCGACGATGTCGGCGGTGGACCCGGGCGCCTTGGTGATCACCTCGCTGAGGTACTTGCCGAGGCCGTCGTGGGTCATGCCGCGCTGCACCACCACGTCGGTGGGGGGCACGTCGGTGAACTTCACGGTGTTGTTCTGGCCGCACCAGATCGCCTCGCTGAGCTCTTTGCCCACCTTGGTGGCGTCGATGTCGAATGCGGCGGAGAACTCGATGTCGCTGACGTGGTAGCCGCCGAGGTCGACGTGCATCAGGCCGGGAACGAAGTCGCCCGGGTCCGCATGCTTGTAGTACTCCACCCCCTGCACGAACGAGGAGGCGCAGTTGCCGACCCCGACCACCGCCACCCGGACCTTCTTGCTCATCGGCGTGTTCCTCTCCTGGTCGCTGTCTCTGTGATCACTGTGCGGGCTCCCCGGTCAGCTGGGTCTGGCCCAGCTCCGGCAGCGGCTCGCCATCTGTTCCCTTGACGAGCATGAGCCTCATGAAACTGCGCATGTGCCCCGCGATCGCCTCGCGGTCGAGCCGGCAGAAGACCTCGCGGCCCTCACGGCGGGTGCGGATCACCTGGGACCGGCGCAGGATGCGCAGGTGCCAGCTCATCCGCGGCTGGCTCACCTTGCAGAACTCGGCGAGCTCCGACACCCGCATCTCCGCGGCGCCGGCGAGGCGCTCGACGATGGTGAGGCGGGTGGGGTGGGCCAGGCCCTCGAAGTGGACGCTCAGCTCGGTCGGGGCGGGCAGGCGCCGGCGTGGCGTGGCGAGGCGCGGCGTCCGGCGGCCGGGATCCATAACGACTCCATTCATAAAGGAGAATTAGATAAAGGCTGCGTTATGCATACTACCGCCCCGAGCCGGCCTCCGGTGGGGCGGCCGGGTCGGACGCCCCGGCGTGCTCGAGCCGCTCGGCCTCCAGCTCGCGCGCGTGCACCTCCTCGGCACCGGTGTCGGTCCTCGGCAGCACCGCCTGGAGGATGGCCATCACCACCACGATGACCACGATCACCACGATGAAGATGAGCACGCCGATGAGCAGCGAGAAGAAGGGGTTGGGCGTGGCAGCCGCGGTGGGGAGGAGCGCGCTCGGGTCCGGCACCGCCCTACGATGACAGAGCGATGGCAGAGGGCATCCCGGACGTGCAGCCGGCCCTGGAGGTCGAGCGCGGCCGGGTGAGGTTCCGCGCCCGGCGCCCGGCGGTGCTGGTGCTGCCCTTCGCGATCTTCACCGAGATCGCCGGCGTGCTCTTCCTCCTCGACGGGCTGAGCTTCGGCTGGGCGGTGCTGGCGGCGCCGGTGGGGGCGCTGCTGGTGACCGGGCTGCTCTTCCGCCCGGTGCTCGAGCTCACCCGTGAGGGGCTGCTGCAGCGCCAGTACCCGTTCAGCAGCCTGACGCGGTGGGAGGTGATCGACCATCTCGACCTCACCCGCGCGGGCAACCGGGTGGTGCTCGCGTACCGGCTCCGCGAGGGGGTGCCGCCGCCGCGCCGCCAGCCCGCCGCCGCGCTGCTCAGGGCCGCCGGCCGGCCGTTCGACGGCGGCTGGTTCGCGGACTCGCTCGCCGGGCGGCCGGAGGACATCCTGGCGACGGTGCGCGGCTACCACGGCGACCCGTCGCGGCGGGCCACGCTGCCGGAGGCGCGGCGGTGACCATCGGGCGGCGCCCGGGCTGTCATCATGGGGGCGCATGACCGACACCGGAGCGGAGCTGCGATCGCCCCAGGGGGGGCCCGGCGGATCCCCGGGCGAGGCGCGTGCCGCCGATGACGCCGCCAGCGACAGCCTCGAGCTCGCCGGCGCGGTGGTGCTCCGCCCCCGGCGCACCGCCGGCACGCGGCGAAGCCGGCCGGCACGGTCCGAGGAGGTGGGGGCGCGGCTGCGCCGCCTCCACGCCGCCACCACCGACGAGCTGGAGCGCCGCCGCACCGAGGGCATCGAGCCCGCCGACTCGGTGCCGGTGCCGGTCGACGTCCTCAGCTCGGTGACCCGCGACCTCCCCGCCCTGCTGAGCCGCACCGCCCACGCGGCGCTGGACACGGTGACCTCCCTCCGCCCCGAGCGGGCGCTGCAGCTGGGCGCCGCCGGGGTGGCGTTCCTGGCGAAGCAGCGCGAGCTCGCCCGGCGGCAGGCGGAGTGCGCCGATTCGATCGACGAGTTCGGGTTCGATCGCGAATGGACGGAGTCGCTGCTCCCGTTCTTCCGCTTCCTCTACCGCGACTACTGGCGGGTGCAGGTGCGCGGCCTGGAGAACGTCCCGGTGGAGGGGGCCGCGCTGCTGGTCTCCAACCACGCCGGGGTGCTGCCCTACGACGGGGTGATGATCCGCACCGCGATCTTCGAGGACCTGCCCGGCCAGCGCCACGCGCGGGCGCTGATCCTCAACGCGTTCTTCGGGGTGCCGGTCGCGTCGTGGTTCCTGCGCCGCACCGGCAACACCCTCGCCCATCCCGACGACGCCGAGCGGCTGCTCCGCGCCGGCGAGCTGGTGCTGGTGTTCCCGGAGGGCGCCAAGGGCACCGGCAAGCTGTACCGCGAGCGCTACCGGCTGCGCCGCTTCGGCCGCGGCGGCTTCGTGCAGACGGCGCTGCGGACCGGCAGCCCGATCGTGCCGGTGAGCGTGGTCGGCAGCGAGGAGCTGCACCCGATGCTCGCCAACCTCGACGTCGCCGCCCGGGCGCTCGGCCTCCCCTACTTCCCGCTGACGCCCAGCTTCCCCTGGCTCGGCCTGCTCGGCCTGATCCCGCTGCCGTCGTCGTGGATCATCGAGTTCCACCCGCCGCTCGACCCCGCCGCCGAGGGGCTGGGCGCCGGCGCCGCCGACGACATGGCCACGGTGATGCAGCTGACCGACCGGGTCCGCGAGACCATCCAGCAGGGCGTCTACATGAACCTGACGCGACGCGGGTCGGTGTTCGCGGAGCCCCTCACCGAGGACTGACCGGCGCTCGCCGCCACGGCTTACACTGCCGCGCTCGAGGGGATCCGGCGCCCGCCCCGCCGGCAACGCCCAGGAGGGTCAGGCCGTGGATCAGGTGATGGTCTGGATCGCCGGCTTCCGGAAGTTCCTGCTGCGGGGGAACGTCGTCGACCTCGCGGTCGCGGTGGTCATCGGCGGCGCCTTCGGGGTGGTGGTGCAGTCGTTCGTGAAGAACATCCTGCTGCAGCTGATCGCCATCCCAGGCCACACCGACTTCACCTTCCTCTCCTTCACCATCGGCGGCGGGGTGTTCAGGTACGGCGTCTTCATCGGTGACGTGATCACCTTCGTCGCCGTCGCCGCCGCGGTCTACTTCGTCGTGGTGGTGCCGATGCAGGCGCTCGAGGCCCGCCGCACCGCGCCCGCCGCCGGCCCCACCACCCGCGCCTGCCCGGAGTGCCTCAGCGACATCCCGATGGCGGCGAAGCGCTGCGCCTTCTGCACCGCCGAGGTCACCCCGATCGCCTGAGATCCCGCCGCCCGGTACATTGGCGGGGCCATGCCTGAGATGCCCGAGCTGGAGGTGCTCCGCGAGCGTCTCTCCCCCCTCCTCCTGGGACGGGAGGTGCGCGCCGTCGAGGTGTCGCCGCGCCACGGCTTCATGCTCCGGGTCACCACCGACGACCTCACCGGCGCGCTCACCGGCCGGCCGCTGGGGGCGATGTGGCGGCGGGGCAAGTTCCTCGTGCTCGACGCCGGCGGCCAGCACCTGGTGATCAACCCGATGCTCGGCGGCCGCCTCCAGCTGGCCGCGCCCCACGAACGGGTGGCCGCCGCCACCGTCGTCCGGCTGATGCTCGAGGGCGACGAGGAGCTCCGATTCCTCGACACCGTGCGCATGGGCCGGGTCTACCTCGCGCCCGCCGGCGGGCTCGACGCCGTGCCCGGATGGAGCGACCTGGGCCCCGAGGCGGTGGACATCTCCGCCGCCGACTTCGCCACCCGGATCCGCCGCCATCGCGGCGAGCTGAAGTCGGCGCTGCGCAACCAGGCCTTCGTCGCCGGGATCGGCAACGCCTACAGCGACGAGATCCTCCACGACGCCGGCATGCTCCCGCTGCGGAAGCGCACCACCCTGGACGCCGCCGGGGTGGAGCGCCTCCACGCCTCGACCCAGCGGGTTCTGCGGGATGCGGTGGCCACGATCGGCGCCCAGGAGCACTGGCTCGCGCACAAGCAGGACCGGTCGTTCATGCGGGTGCACGGCAGGGGTGGGCAGGACTGTCCGAGGTGCGGGCACCGGATCTCCGAGCTGACCGCGCAGCAGCGGGTGACCAGCTTCTGCCGGGGCTGCCAGACGTAGCCGGCCGACGACTCACACGATCGGCCTCCCGGAGGCGTCGTGCCTGCTCCAATCGAACCATCTCGGCGACGAGGTCACTCTGCAACATGCCCCCATCCTCCCCCGCCTCCCCGGTCGGCGAAAGTGGCAGAATAACCCCACAACGATAAAATCCTGCCATACTCGACACCATGCTCCGCAACGTCGCCGTCGCCGTCGCGAACAACGTCGCCGCCTTCGAGCTGGGGGTGGTCAGCGAGGTCTTCGGCCTCGACCGCACCGCCGACGGCTTCCCCGGCTACGACTTCGCGGTCTGCGCCGTCGAGCCCCCGCCACTCCGCACCTCGTCCGGCTTCTTCATCACCACCCCCCACGGCATCGACCGCCTCCGCGAGGCCGACCTCATCGCCGTCCCCGCCTGGCGCGACCCCGACGAGCGTCCCCCGGAGGGGCTGCTCGACGAGCTCAGAGCCGCCGTCGAGCGCGGCGCGCGGGTGATGAGCGTGTGCACCGGCGCCTTCGTGCTCGCCGCGGCAGGGCTCCTCGACGGCCGCCGCGCCACCACCCACTGGCGCTACGCGGCGGCCCTGGCCGAGCGCTACCCGCTGATCGACGTCGATCCCGACGTGCTCTACGTCGACGCCGGCCCGGTGCTCACCAGCGCGGGCACCGCGGCGGGGATCGACCTCTGCCTCCACATCGTGCGCACCGAGCACGGCACCGGGGTCGCCAACGCCCTGGCCCGGCGGATGGTGGTGCCGCCCCACCGCGACGGCGGTCAGGCGCAGTACGTGGAGACGCCCGTGCGCGTCCACCGCCGCGGCGACGAGCTGAGCCAGGTGCTCGACTGGGCGCTCGAGCGGCTCGACGAGCCGCTGCCGGTGGACGAGCTGGCGGCGCGTGCGCTGATGTCGACCCGCACCTTTGCCCGCCGCTTCCGCGCGGTCACCGGCGAGACCCCGCACCGCTGGCTGCTGCTGCAGCGGCTGCTGCTCGCGCAAAGCCTCCTCGAGGAGGGCGACGAGCCGGTCGAGGAGGTGGCACGGCTGGCCGGGTTCGGCAGCGCGGCGAGCCTGCGCCAGCACTTCGCCCGCTGGCGCGGCACCTCGCCGCAGCGCTACCGGCGCACCTTCCGCATCCGCGAGCGCACCGTCGCCTGAGGCGGAGCTCAGGCGGAGGCGCTGCGTGGTGACAGGGTGGTCGCCAGGCTGGTCAGCTGCTCGGGGGTGCCCATCACCACCAGCAGGTCGCCCGGACCCAGCGCCGCTCCGTCCTCGGGCCCGACGCTCAGCCGGCCGCCGACGCTGCGCACCGCCAGCAGCAGCGCCCCGGAGAGCCGCAGGGCGCCGGCGGTGATCGGGGCGGTCGAGGGTGGCACCACCAGCTCCTCGATGGCCATCGACCCGCCCTCGCTGGTGACCATGTCGATGACGTCGACGATCGCGGGCTGGAGCGCCAGCGCCGCCATCCGGCGGCCGGTGGTGGTGTAGGGGCTCACCACCCGGTCGGCTCCGGCGCGCTGCAGCTTGGGGATGGAGTCGGGGAAGGAGGAGCGGGCCACGATGAACAGCGCGGGGTTGAGCGAGCGGGCGGTGAGGACGATGTAGACGTTGCGCTCGTCGCTGTCGACCGAGCTGACCAGCGCGCGGGCGTGGTCGATGCCGGCGAGGTGGAGCACCTCGTCGGAGGCGGCGTCGCCGGCCACGCAGAGGCGGCCGTCGCGGCGCACCGCGTCGAGCGGGCCCGGGTTCATCTCCACCACCACGTAGCGATGGCCCCCCTCCTCGAGGTCCTTCACCACCTGCCGGCCGGTCCTGCCGTAGCCGCAGACGATGACGTGGTCGCGGAGCGCGCGCAGCTGGCTGTCCATGCGCCGGAACCTCCGATACTCCCGCCATCTGCCGCTCGACAGCTGCTCCACCAGGATGCCGAAGGTGTAGAGGAAGGCGGCGACCCCGAAGATGATCAGCGAGATCGTGAATCCCTGGCCCGCGGCGTCGAGATGATGCACCTCCTCGTAGCCGACCGTGGTGATCGTGATGACGGTCATGAAGAGGGCGTCGAGCCAGCCGAACCTCTCCACGACGACATAGCCCGCCGTGCCGTAGACGATCACCACCACGAGGGCCACCACCGCCGGGAGGAACCCCCGCAGGGGGCGGGGCGCGGGGCTTCCGGGGATCACCGCTCAGACCCGGGGTGGGCGCCGGCTCCGCGGGCTCGGGGGGCGGCGCGGCGGGGAGGGATCACCCTCGTCGGCCTCGGCCTCCGCGGTCCGCCGCTGCGCCATGCGGTCGCGCAGCCCACCCTCGATGTCGCCGTCCGGGGCGTCGCGGCGCGACAGCCAGAAGGGCATCCGCTCGGTGTCGTCGGGCACCGCCCGGCAGCTTCCGGCGAGGTGGGCGCGGAGCACCCGCTCGACCGCGGCGTCGAGGCCCCGGCCGCCGCCCTCGTTGTCGAGCGCCTCGGCCAGGTCGGCCGGCAGGCGCACCGTCACGGCTCCGCTCGAGCGTCCGAACAGCCGTCCGACCCAACTCATGAGGCGCCGAGTGTAGAGGCGGACGCGTACCCTTGGGGCATGACCAACACCGCCCGACCCACTGGCCCGGGGGCGGCGGCGCGGCCGCGCTCGCTGCCCTGGACGGGGGACGAGGAGGCCGACCGGCTCCTCGCCGAGGACGCCAACGCCCTGCTGATCGGCTTCGTGCTCGACCAGCAGGTGACCGTGCAGAAGGCCTTCAGCGGCCCCCTCGAGCTGCGCCGGAGGGTGGGCACGATCGACCCCCGCGAGCTCGCCGCGATGCCCGCCGACCAGCTGGCGGCGGCGTTCGCCGAGCGACCGGCGATCCACCGCTTCCCGACCGCGATGGCCCAGCGGGTGCAGGCGCTCGCCGCCCACCTGGTCGCCGAGTACGAGGGCGACGGCGAGGCGATCTGGCGCGGGGTCGACAGCGGCACCGAGCTCTGGAAGCGGCTCTCACGGCTTCCCGGCTTCGGCGAGATGAAGGCGCGCAACGTGCTCCGGCTGCTCGAGAGGCAGTACGGCGTCCGCCCCCCGGGGATCGAGGCGCTGCTTCCAGAGCACCGCACCCTGGGCGATGTGACCACCGCCGAGGAGCTCGCCGACTACCAGACCCAGAAGCGCGCGTACAAGGCGAAGCTGCGCGCCGAGGGATTGCTTCCGAAGCGCACCGCGAGGGCGCGCACATGAGCACCTTCGAGAGCTTCGAGGACGGCGACATCCGCATCCTCAAGGTCGGGCCGATGGGCCCCTACAGCAACAACGCCTACCTGGTGCGCGACCTCGCCCGCGGCGAGTCGCTGCTCGTCGACATGCCCCTCGAGGAGGACGTGCTCCTCGAGGCGCTCGCCGCCGAGGGCAAGGTGCGCACCATCGTCGCCACCCACTGGCACCCCGACCACTGGATGACCTACGACGCCGTCCGCGCCGCCACCGGCGCCCCGGTGCTGGTCGGCGCTCGGGAGATCAAGATCCCCGAGGAGCGCATCGACGGCCGCCTCGCGGACGGCGACACCGTGCCCGTCGGCGGCACCTCGGTGGAGGTGCTGCACACCCCGGGCCACACCCCGGGCAGCATCAGCCTGCGCATCGGCCGCGCCGTGATCAGCGGCGACACCCTGTTCAACGGCGGTCCCGGCAAGACCTTCGCGAAGGGTGACCTCGAGCAGGTGGTGCGGTCGATCGTCGAGAAGCTCCACCCCCTGCCCGACGAGACCGTGGTGCTCCCCGGTCACGGTGCCACCACGACCATCGGCGAGAGCCGGCGGCAGTACGCCGAGTACGTCCGGCATCCGCACGCGCCGGGCTACTTCGGCGACGTGGAGTGGGTCAGGGGCGGCGCGTAGCCGCCGCCGGCATCGACGACGCGGGTCCGGCTCACCGGGCCGATTTAACGCGAACGACCCCGGGTCGCCTCCGGGGGGAGTGGAGACGCCGGGGTCGTGTGAGGAAAGAACAGAAGCCTGGAGTCAGGGTCTACCAGTAGTACCAGCGGCCACCACCGCCGGACGGACGGGCGACGAAGCCGACGACCCAGAGGGCGAGGGCGATGACTGCCACCCACCACAGGGCATGCACGGCGGCACCGGCCCCGAACAGGATGGCCACCAGCAGCAGGACGAGCAACAGCGGAACCATGGTGTTTTCCAACCCTCCTTCTCTCCCGGTCGGCGTCGGTGCCGTTCCGGTGCTGCAACTATAGAATGTGGTAGCAGTATTGTCAAGAGTTATGTGATGCCGACGCCGGTCCCGGGCTGACCGCCGGATGTCAAGTGCCACTTGCCACTTGACACGTGGCAGGTGGCATGGGAGGCTCCCGAGGATGGACGACGGCTACCCGCTGCGAATGCGCGACCTGGTGCGACTCACCGGCGCCTCCGCCGCGACCATCCACTTCTACGCGCAGCAGGGGCTGCTGCCGCCCTCGCGCAAGACCGCGGGCAACCAGGCGCGCTACCCGGCGTCGACGGTGCAGCGGATCGCCTGGATCCGCGGCATCCAGCAGGAGCTGCGGCTGTCGCTGCGGGCGATCGGCGGAGTGCTCGACCGCTGGGGTGAGCTCGGCCTCGACGAGATGCGCACCCTGCAGATCGCCGGCAGGCTGCTCGAGGAGCCGGACCCGGTCGCGTCCGCGGAGGAGTTCGCCGCCCACACCGACTGCCTCACCGACGAGGACATCGACACCCTGCGCCGGCTGCGGATGATCAGCCCCGCCGGACCCCCGACCGCCTCCGACCTCCACCTCCTCGACCTCGTCGTCGCCGGTCGCCGCGCCGGCTTCACCCCGGAGGGGGGCTTCTCCCTCGAGAACCTCGCCCTCTACCGCGACGCCGTCGAGCGCATCGTCCAGGAGGAGATCGCCCGGGTCGTCGGCCCCGTGCTGGGCCGCTACGAACCGCAGACGCTGCGCGATCTGGTCCACCGCGGCCTCCCCATCGTCGACCAGATGCTCGCCCTGCTCCACCGTCGCGCGGTGCAGGAGGAGATGCAGCGCATCCTCGATCACCCGGGATTGGACCGGGCCACCGCCTGAACAGAAGAGAGGGAACAGCAGATGAGCACCCGCGCCTACACGCTCCCGGTCGACCAGACCCGGTGGGAGATCCCCGGCGGCAACGTCACCGTCTTCAACTGGGAGTACGACGAGGGCCGCGACAAGCTGCTCAACCTCTACGAGAAGGGAAAGAAGCTGCAGTGGAACGCCCAGGAGCGGATCGACTGGTCGCACCAGCCCGACCTCGGCAACCCGCTGCAGGCTCCCGAGCAGTTCGTGCCCATCTACGGGTCGCCGATCTGGAACGCGATGGACGGGAAGGCGCGCGCGGAGGTCTGCCACCACGGCGCCGCGTGGCAGTTCTCCCAGTTCCTCCACGGTGAGCAGGGGGCGCTGATCTGCGCCTCCAAGATCGTCCAGACCGTACCCGACATCGACAGCAAGTTCTATGCGGCCACCCAGGTGATGGACGAGGCCCGACACGTCGAGGCCTACTCGCGCTACCTGCACGAGAAGCTGCAGCTCGCCTATCCCATCAACCCCCACCTCAAGGCGCTGCTGAACGACGTCATCAGCGACAG
Organism: Candidatus Dormiibacterota bacterium; assembly: GCA_036495095.1. Taxonomy (NCBI): domain Bacteria; kingdom Bacillati; phylum Candidatus Dormiibacterota; species Candidatus Dormiibacterota bacterium. The sequence goes on from DASXNK010000182.1 coordinate 10,393, forward strand.
CCGCTGGGACATGACCTACCTGGGCATGCAGGTGCTCATCGAGGGCCTGGCGCTGGCCGCCTTCGGCCTCATCCGCGACGTCGCCCAGGACCCGCTCGGCCGCTCCGTGGTCGCCTACGTGATGCAGGACGAGGCCCGCCACGTCGCCTTCGGCCGGCTGTCGCTGCGCGACTTCTATCCGCAGCTCACCCAGAAGGAGCGGGACGAGCGCGAGGAGTTCTGCATCGAGGCCTGCTACCTGATGCGCGACCGCTTCCAGGCCGAGGAGGTGTGGGCGAACCTCGGCCTCGACGTCGACGAGTGCGTCCGCTACCTGGAGAACTCGGAGAGCAACCGGATGTTCACGTCGCTGCTCTTCACCCGCATCGTCCCGATGATCAAGGACATCGGCCTCTGGGGCCCGCGGATCAACAACGCCTTCGCCGACATGGGCGTGGCCGGCTACCAGACCATCGACCTCGAGCAGGTCATGGCCGCCGACGAGCGCACCGCCGACGAGATCGACGAGGAGCGCCTCGCCCAGGTCCAGGAGACCATCGCCGTGGGGGAGAGCGCCGCCTGAGGGCTCCCTCTCGCTTACGCCACCGCAGCCGCGAACTGGGTGAACAGATCCCCGGGAAGCGGGATCTCGAGGCGCCAGGTGATCTCCATGGGGCGCTCGCCCTCGTGCCCGACGTACACCGCCGGGCCTAAGCACCAGAAGTCACGGTCGCTCTGCCGCAGTCGCGCAAAGAGGATCACGTTGCTCCCCCGCGCCACGTGGCGTTGGTACCTTCGGCCGGTCTCGCTGTCGGCCCGGGTGCTCGACTGGCTCTCCCAGTGGATCAGCTCCCGGCTGATCGCGTAGTCGCGGTACCGCGTGGTCGGGGAGAAAGACCCGGTCGTCTTGTCCAGGGTGAACGCGAGGAGATCGGCGTTCGCCTCGGGGACCCAGAAGACCCCCGCCTGCCATGTCGCCACCCGTGACCCGTCGCCGTGGCCGAACGCGGCGAGGATCTCCAGGCGGGTGTAGCGGGCACGCACTCTCAAGGGAACGTCCGGACGCCCGGGCATGTCGTAGTGAACGTGATCGACCCCCCTCTCGAGGACGCCCAGCAGCTCCAGCCCCTCATGACGCACCTGTGGGTGTTGCCAGATCAGGTCGAGTCCCTGCTGCAGCGGCGCATCCTTCGCCAGTGCCTCGCGGGGGACCTGGTCCACGACCTGTCCGACGAGCATGCGGGCGAGCCGGCGGCCGGCCTCGCCCATCGACGCGACCGCTGGATCGCGGACCGACAGCAGCGATCGATATGCGCTCACGCGGGTGGCGTCGTCCACATGCAGGAGGCGGCCGATGCCCCGACGCAACACCTGTTCCACCGGGCCCGCTGGTGCGACCGGGACCCCCGCCGCTTCACACAGATCCGACCAGCCGCGCTGCCCCGTGTACACGTCGTCGAGATCCATCCCGGTCTGATCGAGAAGGCCCGCAAGCGTCGGCTCGTGGCCGGCCGTCACCATCGAACGAAGCTCCTCCGCCTTCTGGGACCACCGATCCGGGATTGCGGACCGGATGCTCGCCAAGACAATCTCACTCGACTTGCGATCGAGCTCCATGTGGCATCCGGCAGGCAGATACGGGAAGCCGGCCGCGACCTGCTCGGCGACATCCCTGCGGGTGCCGCCCAGCAATGCCCGGAGACGGCGGTCGAAGCGGAACTCGCGGCGGTGGAGACCGACGAAGTCGAGGACGGTGCAGACCGTCTTTCCTCTGTCCCGGCGCAGACCGCGGCCGAGTTGCTGGAGGAACAGCGTCGGTGACTCGGTGGGTCGCAGCATGAGAATGGTGTCGACGCCGGGGACGTCGAGCCCCTCGTTGAAGAGGTCCACGGAGAACAGCACGCGCAGCCGGCCGTCCGCGAGCGAGCGAATCGCGTCCCTGCGCTCGAACTCCGGGGTTTCCCCGGAGACGGCCCTGGACGAGAGACCAGCGTGGTTGAACACCGACGCCATGAACTCGGCGTGCTGCACGCTGACGCAGAACCCGAGGCACCGCACCGTGGCCAGCTCATCGACACGCGCGACGAACTCCTTCACCACCTGGTGTGCCCACACCTCCGAGCTGGTGTAGAGCCTGGTGAGGCCATCGATGTCGTACCCGCTGCCGCGCCGCCAGGGCACGTCGCGCAGGTCGAGCCCGTCGTGGACGCCGTAGTAGGTGAACGGCGTGAGGTAGTGTTCGTTGATGGCGTCCCACAGCCGAAGCTCGGCGGCGATGCGATCGCCGAACCAATGCAGGACCGGCAGACCGTCCGCGCGCTCGGGTGTCGCGGTGAGGCCCAGCAACTCGGCCGGCTGCACGTGTGCGAGCATGCGCTCGTACGACGGCGCCGCCGCGTGATGGAACTCGTCGACGATCACCACGTCGAAGTGGTCGTGCGCCAGGCTGGTGAGGTCAGCCGTGTTCAGGCTCTGGATGGAGGCGAACACGTGGTCGAAGTCCTTGGGCCGGCGCCCGGCGATCCATTGCTCTCCGAAGTTCGGGTCGCGCAGCGCGTGCCGGAAGGTGGCCTGACTCTGATCGAGGATCTCCTGCCGGTGTGCGATGAAGAGCAGTCGGTGTGACGACAGCGTCGGTCTCAGCCGGACGTAGTCCAACGCAGCCATCACGGTCTTGCCCGTGCCCGTGGCGGAGACGAGGAGGTTGCGATGGTGACCCGCGGCCCGAGCGACGCTGAGCTCCTCGAGGAGCCGTTCCTGGAACGGCAGGGGAGTGATCGGAACCGGGCTGAGGTACACGACCGGCCCACGGTCACCGTCCCTCGCGGTCTGCCGCTCGAACTCGTCGCGATCGTAGGGACGGAAGTCGGTACTCTCCCAATACGTGGCGAAGACCGCGTTCACCTTGTCGATCACGTCGGGATTGCGAGCGCCGGAGACCCTGACGTTCCATTCTAGACCCGACACCTGCGCCGAATGGGTGAGATTCGACGACCCGATATATGCGGTTGAGAATCCGGAGGACCGATGAAACAGCCACGCCTTCGCGTGAAGTCGCGTCGTGGAGATGTCGTACGAGACACGGACGTCCGCGCCGAGCTCGGCGAGCCGATCGAGAGCCTCGCGTTGCGTCGAGGCGGTGTACGTGGTGGTGAGCACCCGGAGCCTTTTGCCGTCGTTGCAGTGGCGCCTCAGCGCCTCGAGCAGGGGGTTGATCCCGCTGTTGCGGATGAACGCCATCAACACGTCCACGTTGTCGGCAGAGCCGATCTCGGCAGCCACCTGGTGACCGACGCGCGGCTCGCCAGGAGCGTTGGTCAGCAGCGTGGTATCGAGGAGTGGGATGAGTGGGCCGTCGATCGGCCGTGCCGTGCCGTCGGGGCGCAGCCTGGTGACCGACCGCAGTACGTCACCGGGCTCCACGAGGACCTCATCCGCAAGGTCGGCACTGCCGATCAGCTCTTCGAGCCGGACCAGCAGTGCCCTGGCGACGGCGAGCCCGGTGTCGACGCGCTGTGCCTCCGGCACTCCGGCGAGGGCGCGCTCGATCTGGACGCCGAGGTGAAGGGCGATCCGGTCCGGGACCTCGGCGCGATGGAGCCTCCTCAGGGTCAGCAGTCGCTCGTCCATGGTGGCGAGCCGGTCGTGCAACCCTGCGGTGACGAGAAGCTCGTACAGACCAGGGTCCAGGTTCACGGCCGAGAGAGTACTCGCCCGTGGACGATCAGAGTGCCAGGGGTCTGGAGGTCCTCCACGAACGCCTGTGTGATCCGAGAGCCCACCCGGCGCCGCCACACCCTCGAATACGAAACCGCCCTACTGAGAGTGGCAAGTCCTTTCGGTGCTCCATCAATCATTGTCAGGGCGCACGGCGCCCCTGTTCGCCGACGGTTCGGACCGAGGGCGGTGCGGCTCAGCCGGGAAATTCGGTGACGCCGAGGGCGAAGTCCCAGTTCCTCACCCCGTGGCGGGCGAGGTCCATCGTGACCAGGCCCGCTCCCTCCAGCCAGTGCGCCATTTTCAGGCCGCCGACGTCCAGCGGGCGCAGCCCGAGGCTCTTGATGAACGCCTCGACGCCCGCCTTGGCCTGCGCATTGTCGCCAGCGATGAAGACGTCGGGCCTGCCCTTCTCCAGGACATGACGGAAGATGGTGTTGAATGCCTTGACCACGCTGGCGCTGGCCGGGGCCGCCTTTGGCGACCTCCTGCGCGATCGAGGTGTCCCCGCGGTGGGCCAGACCGTCGGCCGCTGAAGTGAAGGGGTTGCTGATGTCGACGATGACCTTGCCCGCGAGGGCATCGCCCTACTGGGCGACGACCGGCACGACGCCGTCGCACAACAGGGCCACGATGACGATGTCCCCTGCCGGGACGGCGCCCCACTCTCCCGTCGTGGCGCCGCCGCCGAGAGCCCTGGCCAGGTCAGCGGCCTTGGACTGATCGCGGCCGATGACCTCGACGGTGTTCCCGCCCGCTACCGCCAGCGCGCCGATGGTGTGAGCCATGTTCCCGGTGCCGATGATGCTGATGCTGCTCATGAGGTGTCCCGTCTTGACTGACGATCGAGAGGTTGGCTGCTCCCGCTTAAGCGGGGTTTGGTGATTTGGCGCCGGCCAGCGCCATGCCGGTTGATCCGCCCGT
>DASXNK010000183.1 GCA_036495095.1 Candidatus Dormiibacterota bacterium
TCGACCACCTCGCGGCGCTGGCCCGCGGTGGCGGCCTCTCGGTGGTCCTGCTCCCCGGGACCGCCGACCGGGTGGTGCTCACCCGGCCGGGACCGGCGGCGCTCGCGGTGGTGCCGGCGCCGCCGCAGCCGCCCGACGAGCCGTTGTCTCCGCCCGCTCCCGGCCCCGCGGCCCCGCCCGCCGCCCCGGTCGCGGCCGCCGCGCCGGTGACCGCGCCCGACACCGGGCCACCCGCCGCCCGTCCGCACCGCCGGGCCCTGCCCCGCACCGCCCTGCCGGCCCCCGCCGCCGCAGCGCCGGCGCCGCCGGTTCCGCGGCTGCTGCTGGCGATGACCCTGGCCGGCCTCGGCGCCGCCGCGCTGCTGCTCGGCCGTCCCGCCGCCACCGCCGGCAGCCGCGGCCTCCACCGCTTCGCCCGCCCCCGCACCGGGCCGGCGCCGCGGGTCTGACCCTCCCGCCGCCTACCCGCGGCGCTGCCGCCGCACCAGCCAGCGGAGCCGCCGCGCCGACTCGAACGCCGCCTCGGCGGCGAGCTGGCCGACGCCGAGCGAGAGGGTGGGATAGACGTGCACCGAGCTGGCCACCTGGCTCAACCTGAGCCTCCGGGTGATCGCCAGGCCGAGCTCCCCGATCATCTCCCCCGCGGCGGGGGCGAGGATGTGGCCGCCGACCACCCGCCCCCGGGCGGTGACGACGACGATCGCGCCCTCGGTGGCGCCGTCGGCACGGGCCCGGTCGGAGTGGGTGAGGTCCTGGCGGAAGACCTCGACGGCGTCGTCGCCGTGGGCGGCGCGCGCCTCGGCGACGGTCATCCCCGCGTGGGCCAGCTCCGGGTCGGTGAACGTGCACCAGGGGATGAGCGCCCGCGCCCTCCCCCTGCCCGGGAAGAACATGTCACGGACGGCACGCACCGCCTCGTAGCCGGCCGAGTGGGTGAAGAGGTGGCGGCCGGCGAGGTCGCCGGCGGCGTAGATCGACGGCACCGTGGTGCGCATCCGCTCGTCGACGGTGATGCCGTGGGGGCCCACGGCGACGCCCACCCCCTCGAGCCCCAGCCCCTCGACGTTGGGCCGGCGTCCCGTCCCCACCAGGATCTCCGCGGCCTCCCACCGTGACGGCGTCCCGGCGACGGTGCCGTGGACCACCCTGCGTCCGTTCTCGACGGTGACCCGCTGGACGTCGACGTCGAGCCGCAGCTCCACGCCCTCGTCGCGGAGCACCCGGGTGAGCACGCCGGCCAGGTCGGGCTCGTCGCGGGGCAGGATCGCCGGCCCGCGCTGGAGCACGGTGACGGGGATGCCGAGGCGCCGGAAGGCCTGGGCCATCTCGATCGAGATGGGGCCGCCACCGATCACCACCAGGCTCTCGGGGGCGCGATCCAGCTCGAAGACGCTCTCGCTGGTGAGGAACCCCGCCTCGGCCAGCCCCTCCACCGGCGGCGTCGCCGGCCGGCTGCCGGTGCAGAGCAGGATGAAGCGGGTGTCGAGCACCCGGCCGCCGGCCTCGACGGTGTGCGGACCGGTCACCCGCGCGTCGCCGGCGACGATCTCGACCCCGAGGCCGGTGAAGCGCGCCGGGCTGTCGTCGGTCGCCGCGATCTCGTCCTGGACGGCGTGGATCCGCCGCCAGACCGCGGCGGTGTCGACCTCGGGCTCGACCGCGGTGATCCCGTACCGATCCGCGGTGCGCATGTGGTGGGCCACCTTCGCCGAGGCGATCAGCGCCTTGCTGGGCACGCACCCGGTCCAGAGGCAGTCGCCGCCGAGGCGGCCGCGCTCCACCGCCACGAAGCGGAGGTCGAGGGTCGAGGTGAACTCGGCGGCGACCATCCCGCCCGATCCCATGCCGACGATGACGAGGTCGAGGGCGTTGGCCATCGACCCATCATCACCGCCGCCGGACGCCGCCCGCCAGTGCGGCGGCGCGGGCTCAGCCCGCCCTCTTCCGGGTGCCGCCGCGGCTGCTGGCGCGCGGCTTCGACGGCGCGGCCTCGCGGTGCCCGTCGCCCCCGCCGCGGCGGGCCGCCTCCACCGACGCCTTGAGCGCCTCCATCAGATCCACCACCTTCCCCGGCGCGGGGGCGGCCGGCCGCTCCACCCTCCCCGTGCCCTGCTTCTCGGCGACCAGGGCGAGCAGGGCCTCGCGGTACTCGTCGTGGTACTCGCTCGGCGCGAACGGCCGGCTCATGCTCTCGACCAGCATCAGCGCCATGTCGACCTCCGCCCTGCCGACGCTCACCTTCGCGGGCAGCTTCAGCTCGCTGGTGTCGCGGACCTCCTCCGGCCAGTGGAGGGTCTCGAGCACCAGGGTGCCGTCGAGCCAGCTGATCTGGGCGAGGTGCTCGCGCTCGCGCAGCGCCACCTTGCCGACGGCGACCCGGCCGCTGCGCTCCAGGGCGGTGCGCAGCAGCGCGTACGCCTTGCGCCCCGCCTCCTCGGGCTCGATGTAGTACGCGCGGTCCAGGTAGATGTCGGGCACCTCGCTGCGCTCGCAGAACTGGTGGATCTCGATGGTGCGCGCCGAGGGCAGGGGCAGGCGCTCGAGGTCCTCGGAGGTGAGGACGACGTACTCGTCCTTGCCGATCTCGTATCCTCGGACGACCTCGTCCCAGGGCACCTCCCGGTTCTCCTCGGGACACCAGCGCAGGTTGCGGAGGCGGCTGCCGTCCTTCTTGCAGAGGAGATGGAAGGAGACCGACGATCGCTCCTCGGTCGCCACGTGGAGCCGCACCGGTATCGCCACCATGCCGAAGCTGATGGTGCCTCTCCACATCGCGCGCGGCATGCGGGCATGATACGCAAACTGTCACGTTTGCCCCGCCGGCGGCGCTGCGCCGGGCTCCTCCTCCCGCTGCTCCTCGGCCTCGCCGGGTGCGGCGCGCCGCCGGCGGCGACGGCGGCCTCGGCCCGGGAGGTGGGCCTCCCCGGCACCTCCGGCCTGGTGCCCGACCTGGCGACGCCGCCGGCGCCGCCACCCCCGGACGTCGCCGCCGTCGCCGTCCGTCCCTTCCGCGAGCCCAACGACCACGCCCACCGCAACTACTGCGGGGCCGGCGCCACCGAGGTGCTGCTCTCCGCCTGGGAGGACCAGGTCCCCGACGTCGAGGCGGTGGCCCGCACCGCCGGCCTCGACCCGCGCTCGGGCGAGACCGGCGCCCAGGCGCTGGCCGCGATCAACAGCCTGCTCGCGCCCACGGTGCGGCCCCGGCTCGGCGGCGATCGCTATCAGGGCGTCCACGCCACCGACCTCGACACCGTGGTCGCCGCCCTCCGCGCCGACCTCGCCGACCCCCGGGCGGTGGCCCTCTTCGGGCACGGGGTGCCCGTGATGGTGCAGACGATGACCAGAACGATGCCGGGCTGGAACCGCTGGAACGCCACCCACATGATCACGATCTTCGGCGCCGACCTCGGCCGCGGCGACCCCGCCCTCGACACCGTCACCTACATGGAGACGCCGTCGACGGTGGCGGGCTACACCGGCCCGCCCAGCCGCACCATCACCCTCGCCGCGCTGTGGGTGGCGATGCGGCAGTTCATCGACGACGCGCCGAACGACCCCGTCAACCTGATCCGGTAGTGGCGGCCCCGTCGAGGACGCGCGAGGCGCAGCGCCTCCGCGGCGAGCTGGAGGCGATGCTCGCCGCCGTCGACGCCCCCGACGCCGCCGAGCGCGAGGCACTGCGGGCCACCTACGCCCGCCTCCGCGACGCCGATCTCGACCGCACCGGCTGGCTCCGCACCCAC
>DASXNK010000184.1 GCA_036495095.1 Candidatus Dormiibacterota bacterium
CAGTTCGGCGACGTCGGCGTGCTCCTGAACCTCGATCACTCCCGCAGCATCGCCGACGTCGCCGACCCCGCGGCCGACGACGATCCCGAGCTCGTCCTGGACGCGCTCACCGCCGGACCGGAGGGCATCAGGGTGCTGCTCGCGCCGAGCAGCCCGGAGCTCGCCGACCTGGTGACCCCAGCGCACCTGCGCACCGTCATGCTGGAGCTCCGGCGCAGCTTCGACTTCATCGTCGTCGACACCGCCTCGCACCTCGGCGAGCTCAACCTCGAGGCCATCGAGCTGGCCACGCGGGTGATCGTCGTGACCATGCTGAGCATCCCCGCGGTCAAGAACACCCGGCTCACCCTCAGGGTGCTGGAGTCGCTGAGCGTCGTCCCCGAGCGCATCCTGGTCGCGCTCAACTGCAGCGATGCCCGCTCCGACCTCACCCGGGAGGCGGTCGAGGCCAACCTGCGCTTCCCCATCGCCGTGCAGATCCCGCACGACCCGGCGCTGGTGGACGGCTCGGTCAACCACGGGATCGCGTTCGTCACCACCGGCCCCGAGACGGCGATCAGCCGCAGCATCCGGGAGCTGGCGACCCGGCTGGTGCCGGAGGGCCGACCGGCGGCGGCGCTCGCGCAGGCGGGCGTCAGCGCCCAGCGACGCTCGCGGCTCTTCGGCGCACGCCGCCACGCGTCCGGCCAGACCGGCTAGGCGCCGACGGGCAGCCGCCGTCCCGCTCCGCTCCAGAGCACCATGCCTCGCGGCGAGGGACCGAAGCCGGCCTCGCGCAACCCCGCCTCGATCGCCGACCCGCGCACCGGCTCGCCGTCCACGGTGAGGACCTCGAGCTTGCCGACCCGGTCCGCGACGGTGGCGAGGGCCGCCAGCGCCTCGGGGCCGGGCTCGCCCGCGGTGAGCAGGCCGCGGCCGCCGCGCTCCAGGAAGAGCCGCAGCCGGCCGCCCTCGAGCACCACGTAGGCGCCGGCGGCACGGGCGGCGCGTCCGGCCAGCTGCGGCCAGGGCACGGTGGCCCCGTAGGCGCTGGCGGGATCGGTGGCGGAGAGCAGCACCACGCCCGGCGGCTCGTCGCGAACCGCGCGGAGCCGGTCGACGGCGCCGGGAAGGGCGAACTGTGAGGCGCCGAGCCCGTCGACGAAGTAGCCGCGGCGCACCCGCCCCGCCTCCTCCATCGCCCGGAGCACCGGGTAGAGGCCGGCGAAACCGCCGGGCACGCCCTCGGCGAGCACCGCCTCGCGGGTCAGCACCCCGTGGCGTCCGAGCAGGCTGGCGCTGAGCGCGTGGAGCCGCTCGGTCGGCGACGCCGCGGGCTCGCGCAGCCCGGCGACCAGCGACCAGCGCCCCTGGGCGCGCGGCGGGGCGAGGCGCATCAGCGGCCGCCGTCCGGTGGTGCGTCTCGGCCTCGGCCCCAGCAGCCGGAGGGGGGCGGCGCTGTCGTTGGTCACCTCGCCGGCCCAGACCATGTCCCAGAGGGCGTCGGTCAGCTCCTCGGGATCGCCGCCGCCGCAGCCGCGGTGGAGGTCGTGGAAGAAGGAGGCGCCGCGCCGCCCCAGCTCCTCGCGGAGGCGGGTGTGGAGCGGCCCGTCGAGGAGGGCGGGCTCCGGCACCAGCCGGACGGCGTCGTCGCGGCGGTAGAGGGCGACCCGGCCGTCGCCGCTGCCCAGCGGCCCGCGACCCACCCAGACCACCTCGCCGAGGGAGATGAGCTCGTCGAGCAGGCGCGGCTGGTAGTCGCGCACCCGCGACCCGAGCACGTCGCGCTCCAGCGTCGAGGCCGGGATCACCGCGCCCTGGAGGCCGCCCACCACCTCGAGCAGCTGCTCCAGCCCCCGCCGGCCGCCGTCCACGCCCTGCCAGGCGGGGAGGAAGCCGCTCATCGTCTCCACCGCCACCGGCTCGACCTGCCGGCGCAGCGCCGCGAGCGAGCGCCGCCGCAGGCTGCGCAGCACCTCGGGGTGGCACCACTCCCCGACCCCGCCGGTGGCGAGGAAGGAGCCCTGGAGCAGGCCGTCGGTGCGCGCGAGGCGGTGCAGGCCCGCCTCCACCGCGGCCACGCCGAGCCCCCAGCGCCGCGCCGGCTCGGCGGCGGGGAAGGGCACCCGGGTGCGGGCGTGCCGCCGCAGCAGGTCGCCGAGCGGGTCGGCACCGCCCTCGACGTGGGCGGCGGCGAGTCCGGCGGGGAGGGCGACGCCGAGGGCGTCGCGATAGCGGCCGGCGTCCTCGGCGGCGATCCACCGGGTCTCGCCGGCGATGCGCACCGCCACCGCCCGTCGCTCGCCCTCGAGGGTGGCCAGCCAGGCGGGGTCGATGCCGCGCCCCGCCGCCTCGGTGGCACCGAGGTCGCCGAGGCGGCGGAGCAGGTCGGCGGCGTCGTCGGCGTCGCGCGGCGGCCGGGTCCCGGTGAGCGCCTGCAGCTCCAGCTCGACGGCGGCGACGGCAGCGGGGTCGAGCAGCTCGCGCAGCTCCTCGGTGCCGAGCAGCTCGGCGAGCAGGTCGCGGTCGAGGGCCAGTGCCTGGGCGCGGCGCTCGGCGAGCGGCTGGTCGCCCTCGTACATGAACTCCGCCACCCAGTCGAAGACCAGCGAGGTGGCGAACGGCGAGGCCCGCTCGCTGTCGACGGTGACCACCCGCACCCTCCGCGAGCGCACCTCCCGCAGCAGCGTGGTCAGTGCGTTCATGTCGAACACGTCCGCAAGGCATTCGCGATGGGTCTCGACGATGATCGGGAAGGAGGCGTGGCGCGACGCCACCTGGAGCAGGTCGTGGCTGCGCTGGCGCTGCTTCCACAACGGCGTGCGCTCGCCCGGACGCCGCCGCGGCAGCAGCAGCGCACGGGCGGCGTTCTCGCGGAAGCGGGCGGCGAAGAGCGCCGACGAGCCCAGCGACGCGGTCACCAGCTCGGCGGCCTCGTCGGGATCGAGCAGCAGCTCCTCGACCGGCGGCGGCAGGTCGACGTCGGGGAGGCGGATGGCGAAGCCGTCGTCGCTGTGGATCGCCTGGACGTCGACGCCGAGGCGCTCGCGCAGCCGCGCGGTCGCGGCCAGCGCCCAGGGGGCGTGGACCCGGGCCCCGTAGGGGGTGAGCACGCACACCCGCCAGTCGCCGAGCTGGTCGCGGAAGCGCTCCACCACCACGGTGCGGTCGTCGGGGACGGCTCCGGTGGCCTCGCGCTGCTCGGCGAGATAGGCGAGCAGGTTGCGGGCGGCGCGCTCGTCGAGATGGGCGCGCTCGCGCAGCCGCACGGTGGCCGCCTCCTCGCCGGCCTCGCCGAGCTCGCGGCACATCCGGCCCAGCGCCCGCCCCACCTCGACCGGCCGCCCGAGGGCGTCGCCGTGCCAGAAGGCGGTGCGGCCGGGCTCGCCCGGGGCCGGGGTCACCTGCACCTGGGTCGGGGTGATGTCAGCCACCCGCCAGGTGGTGGCGCCGAGCACGAAGGTCTCGCCCGGCCGGATCTCGTAGACCATCTCCTCGTCCAGCTCGCCGACCCGGCGGCCGTCCTCGAAGAGGGTGACCGGGTAGAGCCCCCGGTCGGGGATGGTGCCGCCGTTGGTCACCGCCAGCCGCTGGGCGCCGCTGCGGCCGCGGACCGTGTTCCGCACCCGGTCCCAGACCAGGCGCGCCCTCAGCTCGGCGAACTCGTCGGCGGGATAGGCGCCGCTCAGCATCTCCAGGGTGGCCTCGAGGGCCCGGTCGCCGAGGTCGCTGAAGGGGTGGGCGCGGCGCACCAGCGCGGCCAGCTCGGCGACGTCCCACTCCTCGAGCGCGCACATCGCGACGATCTGCTGGGCGAGCACGTCCAGGGGGTTGCGGGGCACCCGGGTGGACTCGATCTCGCCGCGGAGCATGAGCTCGACCACGGCGGCGCACTCGAGCAGGTCGCCGCGGTACTTGGGGAGGACCACGCCCGTCGAGGGCTCGCCCACCCGGTGGCCGGCGCGGCCGATCCGCTGGATGCCCGCGCTCACCCCGACCGGCGCCTCCACCTGGATCACCAGGTCCACCGCGCCCATGTCGATGCCGAGCTCCAGGCTGGAGGTGGCCACCAGGGCGGGCAGCCGGCCGCTCTTCAGCGCGTCCTCGATCTCCACCCGCTGCTCGCGGGCGATCGAGCCGTGGTGGGCGCGGACCAGCTCCTCCCCGGCGAGCTCGTTGAGGCGCGAGGCCAGCCGCTCGGCGAGCCGGCGCGAGTTGACGAAGACGATGGTGGAGCGGTGGGCGCGGATCAGCTCGAGGATGCGCGGGTGCAGCGCCGGCCAGATGCTGCGCCGCGGGGCCGGGCCGGCCTCGCCGATCGCCGAGGCCGGCCCGGAGGCGTGCTCGACGCCGCGCTCGAGGTCGGCCATGTCCTCGACCGGCACCTCCACGCGCACGTCGAGCCGGCCCCCGCCGGCGCCGTGGCCGGCACTGGTGACGTCGACGATGGCGACGTCCCGGCCGGCGCCGCCGAGGAACCGGGCCACCTCCTCGAGCGGACGCTGGGTGGCGGAGAGGCCGATCCGCTGCGGCTCGACGGCGGTGAGCGCGGAGAGCCGCTCCAGGCTCAGGGCGAGGTGGGCGCCGCGCTTGGTGGCGGCGACGGCGTGGATCTCGTCGACGATCACCCAGCGGACGCTGCGGAGGGTGTCGCGGGCGGCGCTGGTGAGCAGCAGGTAGAGCGACTCCGGAGTGGTGATGAGCACGTCCGGCGGATGCCGGACCAGGAGCCGGCGCTCGGCCGCGGGGGTGTCGCCGCTGCGCACCCCGACCGCGATGTCCGGCACCGGCAGCCCCAGCCGCTCGGCCTCGAGGGCCATCCCCCGCAACGGGGTGCGCAGGTTGCGCTCGACGTCGAGGGTGAGGGCGCGCAGCGGCGAGACGTACAGCACCCGGCAGCGCTCACCCGGGGGCGGCGGCGCCTCGGCGGCGAGCCGGTCGATCGACCACAGGAAGGCGGCCAGGGTCTTGCCGCTGCCGGTGGGCGCGCAGAGCAGGGCGTGGCGGCCCGCGGCGATCCGCCGCCAGCCCCTCTCCTGCACCGCCGTGGGGGCGGCGAAGGTCGAGGAGAACCAGCCACGCGCAACCGGAGAGAAGAGATCGAGCGCCGAGCCCATGAGGCGAATTGTGCCCTCCGCCGGCGGATTCGACACGCCCGCCGGCGGCGCCGGCAGCGGGGCGCCGGCCCCGAGCCGGTGGGATCGTACCCGTCATATCGACCGAACAGGTCGACCAGCGCGATCGTCGGTCGGGTGGTGATCGGAGGGTCTCGTCCCCCTCGGCGTGCCGGCCGGGGAATACCTGCGGACGCGAAGAAGGGGCGCCGGTCCGCCGGCGCCCCTTCTTGCCTCGCGCGCCGGGCTGCTAGAGGCCCAGGATGTGGAGGGAGAGCCCGTTGAGGCTGTTGTTCAGAACGTTGTTCAGCTCGACGAGGCTGCTGCTGTTGCTGCCGCTGCTGCTGTTGTTGGTGTTGTTGCTCTCGCTCTTGCGAGTGCTGGTGCTGTTGTTGCTGTTCTTGTTGGTCTTCGACGACTTCTTGACGTTGGTGCCTTCCTCGTCCTTGGACTTCTTGTCCTTGTGGAAGGTCGTCGCCTGGGTGGTGGAGTCGGCTCTGGCCGAGGACAGGTGCATGACCGAGCCCCCGATCATCGCGGCGCTGAACATGGCGCCGGTGCTCAGGGCCACGATCCTGACCCTCTTGCGGTCGTTCCTTCCTGGCGTGCTCATCTGTAGATGCCTCCTACCCATGACAACCTGTCCCGCCCGGGCTGGTCGGGTGCGAGGCGACAGGGTATCGCAAAACGGGGCTCGGGTCGAGACATCTTCCGAATTTCGGCCATAACTGATCGCACACAGGGCCCGCAAGGGGTTTGGACGCCCGTTTACGGCGCGAACGACGCAAACTCGTCATGCCAGTATCCTCCAGCCACGACCCGAACTAGCCGATGCTGACGACAAACAGGCGTTCGGGACTGGACGGAGCGGGATGCCCACCCCGGCCGCCCTCATCCGGCAGCCGGCCGGCGCACCGCAGGTTTCCGGGGGGGTCGCTCGTTTACCTCAGTGAGCCGGGGCGCCCGCCAGCCCCGGCTCATTCTTTTTCCCGGGACCCCCGGGACCCCCGGGACCCCCGCTCGGCAGATCGAGACGCTGGGGCCGGCGCAGAGGGTCCGGAGCGGGATGGCGGTGGAGACGGACCGATGACCGTGTCCTGAGATACTTCCCCGATGCTCACCACCACCCCCTCCCCCACCACCGCGACCAGCTTCGAGTCCCTCGATCCCGCCACCGGCGAGCTCGTCGGACGGTTCCCGCTCGACGGTCCGGCGGAGGTCGGCGCCGCGGTCGAACGCGGCCGCGCCGCGGCGGCGTGGTGGGGTGCCCTCGAGCACGGCGAGCGGGCCCGCCGGCTGCGCGCGCTGAAGGGGCTGCTCGCCCGCCGCGCCGAGGAGCTCGGTGACCTCGTCCATCGCGAGAACGGCAAGCCGCGCACCGACGCGTTCCTCGAGATCATGCTCGCCATCGACCACCTCGAGTGGGCGGCGCGGAACGCGCGACGGGTGCTGGGGCCGCGCCGGGTGCGCGCCGGTCTGCTGGCGGCCAACCAGGCGGCCAGCGTCGAGTACCTGCCCCTCGGCGTGATCGGCGTCATCGGACCCTGGAACTACCCCGTGTACACCCCGATGGGCTCGATCTCCTACGCCCTCGCCGCCGGCAACGCGGTGGTCTTCAAGCCCAGCGAGTTCACCCCGGCGATCGGCCGCTGGATCGCCGACGCCGCCGCCGAGGCGATCCCCGAGCACCCCGTGCTCCAGGTCGTCACCGGCGCCGGCGAGACCGGCGCGGCGCTCTGCGCGTCGGGGGTCGACAAGCTCGCCTTCACCGGCTCGGCCCGGACCGGGCGGCGGGTGATGGCCGCCTGCTCCGAGCGCCTCACCCCGGTGCTCCTCGAGCTGGGCGGCAACGACGCGATGATCGTCGACGAGGACGCCGACCTCGACGCCGCCGCCAACGCCGCGGTCTGGGGCGCGCTCCAGAACGCCGGACAGGCCTGCATCTCGGTCGAGCGCGTGTACGCGGTGGACGCCATCCACGACCAGTTCGTCAGCAGGGTCACCGAGCTCGCCGGCAGGGTCCGCGCCGGCGAGGGTGAGGGCTCCGACATCGGCCCGATCACGATGCCGGCACAGCTCGAGGTCATCTCCCGGCACCTCGGCGACGCCTTCGAGCGGGGCGCCCGGGCGGTGGTCGGCGGCCCCGGCGCGGTGCACGCCCCCTACGTCGACCCGGTGGTGCTCGTCGACGTCCCCACCGATGCGCTGATCCTCCGGGAGGAGACCTTCGGCCCCACCCTCCCGATCGTCCGGGTGCGCGACGCCGACGAGGCGGTGCGGCTCGCCAACGACACCCGCTACGGCCTCGGCTCGGTGGTCTTCGCCAAGCGCCGGGGCAGGGAGCTCGCCCGCCGGATGCGCGCCGGCATGACCAGCATCAACGCGGTGATCGCCTACGCGGCCATCCCCAGCCTGCCCTTCGGCGGCGTCGGCGACTCCGGGTTCGGGCGCATCCACGGCGACGACGGGCTCCGCGAGTTCTCCCGGGCCAAGGCGACCACGGCGATGCGCTTCCCGCTCCCCGTCGACCTGCTCAGCTTCGACCGGCCGCAGGCGGCGGTGCGTGCGGTGAGGGCGATCACCCGGCTGCGCCACGGGAGGTAGCCGGACCCCCGCCCTCAGCGGTCCCGGCCGAGCGCCTCGATGAAGGCCATGCCCCGGGGCGTGCCCAGCCCGGTCACGTCGTCGTATCCGGGCGTGGTGTGCAGCGAGTGGGTCTGCCCGAGGGTGCGGAGCGAGTAGACGAGGCCACCGGAGGGGTCGAGGCGGTTGGCGTAGTCGACCCGCACCGCGGCCAGGGTCGCCTCCGGGGCGACCACGTCGCGGAACGCCTGGGTGCCGCCGAGCCGGTAGAGCGCGGGGTTGAGGAACCCGTGGTGCATCCCCGCGTGCTGGTCGGCGAGCAGCACCATCGCGGCCACCAGGGGGGCGGCCAGGCTGGTGCCGCCGATCCGGTACTCGCCGTAGCGCACCCCGTCGGGGAAGGTCTGGCTGACCCCGACGATGATCCCGGTATTGGGATCGCCGACCATGGCGAGGTCGGGGACGGTCCGCGCCCGGGCGCCGCCGAGGTGTCGCGACAGCGAGTCGGGGACGGCGCGCGACTGGTAGCCCGGCTGCTCGAACACCCGGCTGGTGCCACCCCCGCTGCCGTAGAGGAAGGTGCCCGGCAGCGCCGGCCACGCGCCGCCGGCCAGGGAGGTGCGGTCGACGCCCCAGCCCGTCTCGAAGATCCGCTCGCCGTCGGCGCCGATGCCGAGGCTGGTGCCCCCGACGCTGGTCACCCACGGCGCCGAGGAGGGGAAGTCGACGGCGCGCTCGCCCCGGCGGGCCACCTGGTCGCCGTTGTCCCCGGAGGCGAAGATCACCGCGACGCCCTCGATCGCGGCCTGCAGGAAGGTGTCGGCGAAGGCCTGGAGCTGGGCCCGGCCCGCGGTCTCGCCGGGGCTCCCCCAGGAGTTGGTGATCACCTGGGCGAGCTCGCCGTCGAGGACGGTGGTGATCGCCTCGTCGAGGGCGGTGGTGCTGCAGTCGCGGGCGCCGGCATAGACGACCCGCGCCCGGGG
>DASXNK010000185.1 GCA_036495095.1 Candidatus Dormiibacterota bacterium
ATCTGGTCGCCGAGCACGCTCTTCATCCCCTCGAGGTCGAGGAGCAGGTCCTTGATGCTGCCGAAGATCTCGTCACCGGGCAGCGGGATGCTGATGAAGGGCTGCACCATCGGGCGCGCCACCTTCATCACCCGTCGCTCGATCGGGAAGATGCGATTCAGGTACCAGCGGGCCACGTCGGGGAATGCGAGCAGCTGCAGGGTCTCGCCGGTGGGCGCGCAGTCGACCACCAGGACGTCGTAGTCGCCGCTGCGCTGGTGGTGCTTGATCCACATCAGGCTTGCCACCTCCTCCATCCCCGGCGGCGAGGCCAGCTCCTCGGCGACGATCTCGTCCACGCCCTGGGACGCGAAGAGGGTGCTGAGGTAGCGGTGCACCTTCTCCCAGTTGTCCTCGAGCTCGTGGAGGGCGTTGACCTCCTGCGCCCAGAGGTTGGGCTCGATCTCGGTGGGACGGTCGCCGAGCTGGACGTCGAGGCTGTCGCCGAGGCTGTGGGCGGCGTCGGTGCTGATCACCAGCGTGCGGTGTCCGAGACGCGCGCAGGCAACCGCGGTGGCGGCGGCGACGGTGGTCTTTCCGACCCCGCCCTTGCCGGTGTAGAGGATGACTCGCATGGGGATTCGCCACCGGTGTGGGCGGTGGCCGCTGCAGTCTACCTGCCCCGCCTGACGGCTCAGTCGCCGCTAGCCGACGGTGTGGGTCACCACCACGGCGGCCACGATGATCAGCAGCACCATGAACCCGGCCATGATCGCGACCCGCCGGAGGTCGGCGGGCACGTAGGGGACACGGTCGAAGGGGATCGCCGGGTCCTCGGGGTCGAGCGGGGCGAACGACGACTGCTGCTTCTGCTGGGCCTTGGTGGTCCTGCGGCCCGCCGCGGAGGCGGGGTCGAGGCGGCCGACCCGGCGGGCGCCGGCGGGCGTCGCGGCCGGCCTGGGGACGGCGGGGGCGGCGCTGCCTCCCTGGACCGTGGCGCCCCCGTTCGGGGTCGTGTCGTCACCGGCGGGCGTCCCTCCGACGCCTCCGCTCGGCGATCCCGGCATCGCACCCCCGGGGGTGCCGGGGCGGGGCTGCGGGCGGCGGCGCGCCGGCGGCTGCTGGCGGCTGGTGCGGGTTCTCTTGGTCATCGCGAAGTCGACAGGGTAGCAGGGCGGTGGCGGTGTGGCGGGCGGTGTGGTCAGCCCGTGACCACCCCCGCACCGGCGCGGGCGAGGGTCTGGCGGAAGCCCTCGGCCAGAGCATCGGCGAGCTCCTCGCGGCTGACCCGCCGGCCCAGCAGCTCGCGCACCCCGGCGCCCCGGCGCTCGCCGGACGGGGGCCGGCGGAGATAGGCGGCGGCCCGGGGCGGCTCCAGCAGGACGCTGCCGTGCTGGAGCAGCGCCCCTCCCCGCCGCGCCTGGGCGCTGCCCACCAGCTTCCGCCCGTCCCCGCTCAGCAGCTCGTGGGAGGCGGGACGGGCGAAGCAGTCGGCGACCGCGGCCCGCTCCCGGGCGGCGGCGCGCTCGTCGGCGGCGGCGCCGTGGGGGTGGACGGCCACCCCCAACCCGGCCAGGCCCAGGGTCACGGCGGCGTGGATCCGCGCGCAGGAGGTGAGCACGTCGCCGCCGAAGACGGGGTGGTCGGAGGCGCAGACCACCGCGTAGGTGACCTCCTCGTCGTGGAGCACGGCGACCCCGCCGGTGGGGCGCCGCACCACCTCGACGCCGTCCCGGGCGCAGGCGCCGGTGTCGACGTCGGCGGGGTCCTGCAGGCGTCCGATGCTGAGGCAGGGGGGTGAGAACCCGTAGAGGCGGATCGCCCCGGCGCCGCCGGCGGCCACCGCGGCAAGCCGCTCGGCGTCGAGGCGCATGTTCTCGTGCCCCGGGCGGGGGGAGTCCAGGACAAGGTTCAGGGGCGGCACCTCGGGCATCGCGGACATTGTCCGCGACACCACCCGGTGCCGCCCCTGCTGTCAGGGAAGGAGAGTGATCAGTGGATGTTGCCGTAGTACTCCGGCGAGCCGACGAAGAGGTTGACGATGGTCTCGTCGCGGGCGCCGTTGCGGAGCTGACCCGCCCAGTAGGCGAGGTCGCCGGTCGGGGCGGTGCGGCCGAGGACGTCCTGGTAGATCCCGTTCACCAGGTGCTCGCGACCCTCCTCGCTGTAGAGGATGCTCGCCGCCAGCTGGCTGAAGCTCAGCTGGTGGCTGTCGAGCTGCTGGACCCAGTACTGCTCACCGCCGGCGTCGACCGAGCGCCCGAGCACGTCCTGGTAGAGGGCGTCGACCGCCCCCCTGCTGGTGCCGCCGTGGACCTGGAAGTACTCCGGGGAGCCGATGAAGGAGAGCCGCACCTGCTCGATGGTCGCCCCGTTGGCGATCTGACCGGTCCAGTAGTTGACGCCGGCGCTGTCGGAGCCGCGGTGCAGGTAGGGCCGGTACATCCGGCTGACCAGGTTGCTGCGGTACTCGTTGCTGGAGGTGATGGTGGCGGCGAACTGGGGCCGCGACATCCCGCCGCGGATGGCGTTCGACCAGTAGGCGAGGCCGTTGGCGTCGACGGTACGGCCGAGCAGGGTCTGGTAGGCGGCCTTGACGAAGCCCGCCACCCTGTCCTGGTCGGAGAGGGTGAGGGTGACGCCGCCGCTCACCGCGCCGGCGGTGGCGGTGACGGTCTCGGTGCCGGTGGTGGTCCGGGCCCGGGCGGTGGTGGCGGCGGTGCCGGAGGCGTCCGCGACCGCGCCGGCGGGGCTGAGGGTGACCAGGTTGCCGGCGACCGAGAAGGTCACCTGCGCGCCGGGGACGGGGTTGCCGTTGGCGTCCCTGACCACGGCGCTGACCGCGACGGTGCTCCTCCCGTCGTCGGTGAGGTTGGAGCTGGGAACCGTGACCGAGATCGAGGCGGCGGGGCCGGCGTTCTCGGTGAGCGTGGCCACGCCCTGGACGTGGGTGCTGCCGTCGGTGGCGGTGATCGTCTCCCTGCCCGCCGTCCTCGAGGCGGTGACCAGGGTGCTGGCGGTGCCGTCGGCGGCGGTGGTGAGGCTGGTGCTCGCGAAGCTGGCGGCGCCGCTCGCGAAGAGGCCGACCGGCTCGCCCGACACCGGGTTGCCGTTGGCGTCGGTCACGGTGACGGTGACGGTGCGCTGATCGCTGCCGTTGGCGGTGACCGTCGAGTTGGCGGTGAGCGCCACGGCGACGCTCGCCGCGGGCCCCGCGACCTGGGTGATGGTCGCGCTCGCGGTGGTGCTCGGGGTGGCGGTGGTGCCGGCGCCGGGCCCGCCGTCGGTGACGGTGACGGTCTCGATGTCCGCCCTGGTGCCGCTGGTGAGGGTCACCGTGTAGGTGCCGTCGTGGTTGTCGGTGACCGCGCTCCGGATGCCGGCGGTGCCGCCGCCGTTCACCGCGGCGGTGACGCCGAGGGTGCGGCCGGGCACGCCGTTGTGGTTCCGGTCGGCGACGGTCGCGGTCAGGGTCGTGGTGGAGGTGCCGTCGGCGATCATCCGGCCCGCGCTCTGGGCGAGGGTCAGGGTGGCCGGCGCGCCCGGGGTCTCGGTGAGGGTGGCCTGGCCGGCGACCACCGCGGTCGTCACCGACGCGTCGGTGGCGGTGATGGTCTTGGTGCCGGCGGTGGTGCCCGGGGTGGCGGTGGCGGTGTAGGTGCCGTCGCCCACCGCCGTGGTGGTGCCGGGGAAGGTGACGCCGCCGTCGCCGGTGAAGTGGATGCTGTCGCCCTTCACGGCGTTGCCGTTGGCGTCGGTCACCGTGGCGGTGAAGCCGACGCCGGTGGTCTGGTCGGCGGGGATGCTCGCGGTGGGGGTGCTCACCGTGACCTTCGCGGCGGGGCCGGGGTTCTCGGTGACCAGCACCGAGCCGCTGAGGCTGCCGTCGGCGACGGTGATCGTCTCGGTGTCGGCGGTCGTCGAGGCGGTGAGGGTGACGGTGCAGGTGCCGTCGCCGTTGTCGACCACCGCCGAGCCGAGGTCGGCGGCGCCGGTGGCGCCCTGGGCGAGGGCGTCGCCCACGGTGAGGTGCTCACCGTAGACGCCGTTGGCGTGGGCGTCCTCGATGCGGACGCCGACGGTGGTGGTGGAGTGCCCGTCGGCGACCAGGCTGGCCGCGCCGGGGGTGACGGCGAGGTGGGTGGGGGCGCCGGGGACCAGCTTCAGCGAGGCGGTCCCGCTGATCGGCTGCGCAGGGGTGCTGTCGGTCGCGGTGACCGTCTCGGTGCCGGCGATCGTCGACGCGTGCGCCGTCGCCACGTAGGTGCCCGGGGCGGCGCCGGCGGTGACGCTGCCGAAGCTCGCGTGCCCGCTGGTCGTGAAGCCGACGTGCTCGCCGCCGACCGGGTTGCCGTTGACATCCCGCACGGTGGCGGTGAGGACCTGGGTGGCCGCGCCGTCCGCGGTCATGCTCGCCGGGTTCGGGGACACGGTCACGGTGGCCGCGGGGCCGGCGACCTCGATGAAGGTCGTGGTCGCGGTCAGCGCCGCCGAGGCGTCGTTGACGTTCACGGTCTCGGTCTGGGCGGTCTTGGAGGAGACGACGACGGCGCGGTAGGTGCCGTCACCCTCGTCGACCGCGGGGAACAGCGTCCCGTTGCCGGTGCGCGTCATCGTGAAGGTCTGCCCGGGGACGCCGTTGCCGCCCGCGTCGGTGACCGTGACCACCGCGGTCGCGGCGGTGCCGACGTTGCCGTCCGCGGTGATCGTCGAGGGCGACACGGTCACGTGCATTGCGGTGGGGTGGTCGTACTCGGTGAGCACGGCCATCGTGGTGATGTTGCCAGCGGACGCGAAGACCTTCTGCGGACCGGCGTAGGCGGCGCCGTTGACCTGGACGTGGGCGCTGCCGGTGGCGTCGGTGGTGCCGGTGCCGCTGTTGCTGAAGTTCACATCACCGGTGTCGTTGCCGAAGGTCACGGTGACCCCGGGCAGGTTGTCGCCGGCGCTGTCCTGCACGTTGGCGGTGGCGATGCTGGAGTTGTTGACGCCCATGTGGATGTGGCTGGGCGCCAGGCCGAGATGGACCGCCGCCGGCGGACCCAGGCTGGTGACCGACGCGGTCCTGGTGACCGGACCGGTCTGGGCGCCGCCCGCGGGGTAGGCCACGCTCGGGTCGGCCGCGGTCAGCACGGTGATGCCGGGGGTGGAGCTGGCGGTGACGGTCACGGTGTAGGTGCCGTCGTGGTTGTCGCTCACCGCGCCCAGGTGCGCAGGGCCCTGGCCGGTGATGGCGACGTGCTCATTCGGGACCGGGTTGCCGTGGGCGTCGGTGATCGTCGCCTTCGCGACCGTCGAGGCCGGCGGGTTGGCGGTCGTCGAGATCGTCGAGGCGGCGACGCTGAACGCGATGCCCGCGGCCGGCCCGGGGTTCACGGTGAGCGCCACGGCGGCAGAGGTGGCACCCGCGTCGGTGGCGGTGATGTGCTCGACGCCGGAGACGGTGGAGGCGTGGAACGTGGTGGTGTAGGTGCCGTCCGTCGCCGGGGTCGCCGGGTCGATGGCGACGTGGCCGTCGGTGTGGAAGACCACGGTATCGGCGCCACGTGCGTTGCCGAAGGCGTCGGTGACGCTCACCTTGCCGGTGGTGGTGGAGGCGCCGTCGGCGGTGATCGCGGTGGGGGCCGTCACCCAGGCGATGTGGCTGGGCGGCCCGGGGATCTCGGCGAGGGTGGTCGTCGCGGTCAGCGCCGTGGCCGGCGTGCTGTCGGTGGCGGTGAGCGTCTCCATGTCGGCGACGGTGCCCGCGGTGACGGTGGCCGAGTAGGTGCCGTCCTGGTTGTTGGCGACCGCGCCGATCGTGACCCTGCCCGCCCCGCTGCTCCTGGCGGCCAGGCCGATGGAGTCGACGGGGACGCCGACCCCTGCGGAGTCGGTGGTGGTCATGGTGGCGACCACGCTGCTCTTCCCGTCGGCGACCACCTGCGGCTGGCTGAGGCTGATGGCGAGGCCGGTGGCGGTGCCGTACTGGTTGATGGTCGCGGTGCCGACCACCGACGACTGGGTGTCGATGACCGTGATCTGCGGCCGCCCCGGTGTGCTGCCCGCGACGAAGGTCGCCTGGGCGCTGTCGAAGAGCCCGGTGTCGGTGGGGGGCGGGCTGGCGAAGTGGCCGGAGCCGGTGATGCCCCAGCGGATCTGACGGAAGGACTGGCTGGTGTTCCCGGCGCGGACATTGGCGGTGACGGTGATCGTGCTGGTGCCGTTGGCGGGCACAAACGCCGAGGAGAGGGTCAGGTTGACGGTGATCTGCGACGCCGCCTGCGAGGACGCGATCGTCAGTCCACCGAAGAGGGTGGCGAGCAGACCCGCCCCCAGGATCAACCACTTCCGCGCAAACATGTGTTCTCCTCATTGCGCGGGAATGCATGACTGACGGGGCGGCGGTGCCCTGTGAGAAGGAATCGGCCGGCTACTCCCGCGGCTGTTTCCAGCGAGGGAACGACACGAACGCCTCAAATCCTGCGATCACAGCACGCAGGTCGAGGCTGGTCGCCGCCACGGGGCGGCCCCGGCCGACCTCCCGGTCAGGAGGAGGAGGTCAGGCGGCCTCCATCTCCGGGGTGTAGCCCGCGTCGCGCGCCGCGCCGTTGTTCCGGGCGCGCCGGGACAGCTGCTCGCGGCCGGCGGCGACGTTCGCCGGGTTGCCCGCCCACGCCTTGAGGGCGGGGTCCTGCAGGGCACGTCCGTAGGAGAAGGAGAGGGCCCACGGGAGCGGGCCGGAGGCGTTCATCGCCTGCAGGTGCCGGGTGGCCAGCTCCGCACTCTGCCCGCCGGAGAGGAAGGCGATGCCCGGGACCGCCGGGGGGACGCAGCGGCGCAGCACCGCGAGGGTGCGCTCGGCCACCTCCTCGACGCTCGCCTGGCGGGGCGCGCCCTTGCCGGCGACCACCATGCTCGGCTTCAGCACGATGCCCTCGAGGGCGACGTCCTGGCCGTAGAGCTCGTCGAAGACGGTGTGCAGGGTGTCCTGGGTGACCTGCTCGCAGCGCTCGATGGAGTGGTCGCCGTCCATCAGCACCTCGGGCTCGACGATCGGCACCAGCCCGCCCTCCTGGCAGAGGGCGGCGTAGCGAGCGAGGGCGTGCCCGTTGGCGACCAGGCAGGCCCGGCTGGGGATGCCCTCGCCGATGGTGATCACCGCCCGCCACTTGGCAAACCGCGCCCCCAGGCGGTGGTACTCGGCGATCCGCTCACGGAGCCCGTCGAGCCCCTCGGTGACCTTCTCGCCGGGATGCAGCGCCAGGTCCTTGGCGCCGGTGTCGACCTTGATCCCGGGGATGATCCCGTACTTCATCAGCAGCTCGGGGAAGGGGGTGCCGTCGAGGGCCTGCTGGCGGATGGTCTCGTCGTAGAGGATGACCCCGCTGATGTGCTCGCCGAGGTCGGGGGTGCCGAAGAGCATGTCGCGGTAGGCCCGCCGGTTGGCCTCGGTGCTCTCGATGCCCAGGGCTGCGAACCGCTTGCCGATCGTCCCGGTGCTCTCGTCCGCCGCGAGAATGCCCTTGTGAGGGGCCACCATCGCCCGGGCGACGGCCTCCAGATCCTGCACGCCCATACCGCATCCTCCTGATCCCGTAGCGCGCCCAGTGTACGGATCGCGGCCGGACGAGGCGAGGGGGACCGCGGCCTCACTCTGCAGGGGGAGGGTGGGTGGGATGGGGGCAAGCCTTCTCGGGTTCTGACGTTGACCCGTCAGGCGGCCCATCGGCGCGCCAGGAAGGGGAGAAGACCGCCATGACTCGACTGCGCCCTCGGGAGCGGCGTCCGCTGCTGACCCTCGGACTGACCACCGCGGTGGTCGGCCTCGGCTTCGCCGGCTTCGTCGCCGTCGGCGGCGGCGACACCGTCGCCGTCGCGAAGACCACCAAGAGCACCCCTGTCGCCACCGCTCTCGACAAGAGCACGAAGGGCGACACCAGCGACAAGTGCAAGGACGACGACAGCAAGGACGGCGACAGGAAGAACGACGACAAGGACGACCAGGAGGAGTGCACGGTCACCAAGACCACGACCGTCACCGTCTCCGTCCCCGTCACCCAGACCGTCACGGCGACGGTGACCTCGAACGTCACCCAGACGGTCACGGCCATATCCACGGCGACCGTGACGTCGACGGTGACGTCCACCGCCACGACGACGGTCTTCTTCAACACCCCGTAGGCGAGCGACACCCGCGGCCCGGGGGCGTCGACGCCCCCGGGCCCGCACCGGCTCAGACGTTGAAGCGGAAGTGCACCACGTCGCCGTCCTGCATCACGTAGTCCCTGCCCTCCAGCCGGAGCCGGCCGAGCTTGCTGACCGCGGCATACGAGCCCGCCTCGATCAGGGTGGGAGCGCCCACCACCTCGGCGCGGATGAAGCCGCGGGCGAAGTCGGTGTGGATCGTCCCGGCGGCGTCGAGGGCGGTCTCGCCGGTGCGCAGGGTCCAGGCCCGCACCTCCTTCTCGCCCGCGGTGAAGAAGGAGATGAGGTGGAGCAGGCCGTAGGCGGAGCGGGCGAGGCGGTTGAGCCCGGGCTCGGCGAGGCCGAGGGTGGCGAGGAACTCGGCCTGGTCGGCGGGGTCGAGCTCGACGATCTCGGACTCGATCCGGGCGGACAGCCGCATCGCCTCGCCACCGCTCTCGCGGGCGCGCGCCTCGATGGCGGCGGCGCCCTCGGTGCTGACGGCGCTGTCCTCGTCGACGTTGACAACCACCAGCAGCGGCTTCAGCGTGAGCGGGAAGAGCTCGCGGAGGTGGTCGCGCTCCTCGGCGGTGAAGCCGGCGGTGCGCAGCGGGCGTCCGGTGTCGAGGTGCTCGCGGGCGCGCTGCAGCGTGGCGATCACGTCCAGCTCCTTCTCCTTCGCCAGCCGGGCGGTGCGCTCGGTGCGGTCGAGGCGGCGGGTCACGGTGTCGAGGTCGGCGAGCACCAGCTCGAGCTCGAGCAGGTCGACGTCGCGCCCGGGGTCGACCGAGCCCTCGACGTGGGTCACGTCGGGGTCGTCGAAGGCGCGCACCACCAGGGCGATGGCGTCGGTCTCGCGGATGTGGCCGAGGAACTGGTTGCCGAGGCCCTCGCCCCGGCTGGCGCCGCGCACCAGCCCGGCGATGTCGGTGAACGTGACCGTGGCGGGGATGATCTTCGGGGGCGAGAAGATCGCCGCCAGCGCCTCGAGACGGGGGTCGGGAACCGGGACCACCCCGGTGTTCGGCTCGATGGTGGTGAACGGATAGTTCCCCACCGCCGCGCCCGCCTGGGTGAGGGCGTTGAAGAGGGTGGACTTGCCCGCGTTGGGGAGGCCGACGATGCCGACGCTCAGCGCCACCGGCTCAGCCCTCCTGCTCGCCGACGCCGCCGAGCAGCTCGCGCACCCGGCCGCGCAGCCGCTCGCGGCTGAGCACCACCCGGCCGCCGCAGCCGGCGCAGGCGAGGCGCACGTCGAGCCCCACCTGGGTCACCACCATGCGCTCGGAGCCGCAGACGTGAGCGGAGCGGAGCGCGATCAGGTCGCCCACCTCGGGCGAGTAGCGGAGCCGGCCGTCGGAACCCCGCTCGGCACGCTCCGGCGATGGCCCAGGCATGTCACAGCTCGTCGAGCTGGTAGGCGCGGTGGAGGGCGCGCACCGCGTCGCCGACCTGCTCGCGGGCGACCAGGCAGGTGATCCGGATCTCGCTGGTGCTGATCATCTTGATGTTGATGCCGCTGTCGGCGAGGGTGCGGAACATGGTGGCGGCGATGCCCGGGTAGTTCAGCATCCCGGTGCCGACGATCGACACCTTGGCGACGTCGCTGGCGGTGTCGAAACCCTCGGCGCCCACCGCCGCGGCGACGTCGGCCACCACCTTCGCCGCGTCGCGCAGCTCGGACTCGGCGATGGTGAAGGAGAGGTCGGTGCTGCCGTCGTGGCCGACGTTCTGGACGATGACGTCGACGCTGACGTGCTGGTCGGCGAGCGGGCCGAAGATCGCGGCCGCCACCCCCGGCCGGTCGGGGACGCGCAGCAGCGTGATCTTGGCGACGTCGGTCTCGTGGGCGATCCCGCGGACCTTCTGGCGATCTTCCAACTGGGGATGCCTGCAGATGACCGTGCCGGGGCTCTCGTCGAACGAGGATCGTACCCAGATCGGTGTCTCGTACGCCTCGCCGATCTCCACCGCTCGCGGGTGCATGACCTTGGCGCCCACCGCCGCGAACTCGAGCATCTCCTCGTACGAGATCTCCGTGATCGGCCGGGCCTCGGGGACCAGCCGGGGGTCGGCGGTGTAGACCCCGCGCACGTCGGTGTAGATCTCGCAGTGGTCGGCGCGGAGCGCGGCGGCCAGCGCCACCGCGGTCGTGTCGGAGCCGCCGCGCCCGAGGGTGGCGATGTCGAGCACCTCGTTCACCCCCTGGAAGCCGGCCACCACCACCACCCGGCCGCGGCCGAGCTCGTCGACGATGCGCTCGGGGACGATGTCGAGGATCCGCGCCTTGCGGTGCGCGGCGCTCGCCCGGATGCCCGCCTGGGGCCCGGTCAGGGAGATCGCGTCGACGCCCATGCCGATCAGGGTCATCGCCAGCAGCGGCGCGGTCACGGTCTCGCCGGTGGCGAGCAGCTGGTCCATCTCCCGCGAGGGCGGCTCGTCGTTGAGCGCGTGGGCGAGGGCGACCAGCTGGTCGGTGGTCTTGCCCATGGCGCTGACCACCACCACCACTCCCTCGCCGCGCTGGTGGGAGCGGCGCACCCGCTCGGCGACCGCCCGGATCCGCTCGGGGGTGGCGACGCTGCTGCCCCCGTACTTCTGGACGACGTTGCTCATGCGGAGACGTCCACCCGGGCCCCGAAGTTGCGCACCCGGCTCACGATGCTGCGCCCGCGCAGGCCGCAGCGGCCCGCGGCGCGCATGAAGCCCTCCTGCACCGCCTCCGGCGCGCCCGCGACCAGGGCGATCACCGCCGGGCCAGCCCCGCTCAGGGCGGCCCCGCAGGCGCCCCCCTCGAGGGCCCCGGCGATCAGCTCGGGCATCGCCGGGTAGAGCGCCGAGCGCGGCGGCTGGTGCCAGCGGTCCTCCATCGCCCAGCGCAGGGTGGGCCAGTCGCGGGTCGCCATCGCGCGGATGAAGAGGGCGCACCGCGACGCGTTGTGGACCGCGTCGGCGCGGGTGAACGCCCCCGCCACCACCCGGCGGGCGAGCGCGGTCTCGAGCTCGAGGTCGGGGATGAAGACCACCGCGCAGAGCTCCTCGGGCACGTCCATCGTCACCGACGGCGCCCCCGGGGTGACCACGACCAGGCCGCCGAGCAGGGCCGCGGCGGCGTTGTCGGGGTGGCCCTCCAGCCCGGAGACGAACTCGATGATCGACTGCTCGTCCCAGGGCGCGCCGTTCAGAGCGGTGGCCACGAGCGTGCCCCCCAGCGCCGCCGCCGCGCTCGACCCGAGCCCGCGGCGGAAGGGGATGCGGTTGACGCAGCGGATGTGCACCCCGTCGGCGGGGGCGCCGAGCTCGGCGCAGGCGGCGGTGTAGGCGCGCACCACCAGGTTGCGGGCGGGGTCGTGGAGCTCCTCGGGGGCGCCGGGCCCGGGGTCGACCGAGATCCCGGTCTCGCCGGTGCGCTCCGCCTCCACCTCGTTCTGGAGCTCGAGGGCGAGGGCGAGCACGTCGAACCCGGGGCCGAGGTTGGCCGCGGTTGCGGGCACGGCGATGCGAACGCGCACGGGATCGGGGTCCTCTACAGCTTCAGCAGCCGGGCGATGTTCTCGACGTCCTCGTCGACCGGGATCGGTGCGGCGAGGTCGCGGCGGGCCGCGTCCGGGTCCTTGAGGCCGTTGCCGGTGAGCACGCAGACGGCCCGCGCCCCGGGGGCCACCTGGCCTGCGCGCACCGCCTTGGCGAGCACCGCGAGCGACGCCGCCGAGGCGGGCTCGGCGAAGATCCCCTCCGAGGAGGCCAGCCAGCGCTGCGCGGTGATGATCTCCCCGTCGGTCACCGAGTCGATCAGCCCCTCGGACTCGTCGCGGGCTCGCACCGCCTGCTCCCAGCTGGCGGGGTTGCCGATGCGGATCGCCGAGGCCACCGTCCGGGGCCGCTCGACCACCCGGCCGAGCACGATCGGTGCGGAGCCCTCGGCCTGGCCGCCGATCATCCGCGGCAGCCGGCTGCAGAGGCCGTCGGCGTGGTACTCGCGGAAGCCACGCCAGTAGGCGGTGATGTTGCCGGCGTTGCCGACCGGGATCGCGAGCACCTCGGGGGCGTCGCCGAGCTGGTCGACGATCTCGAAGGCGGCGGTCTTCTGCCCCTCGATGCGGTAGGGATTGACGCTGTTGACCAGGGTCACCGGATAGCGGTCGCAGAGCTCGCGCACCGCCCGCAGCGCCCGGTCGAAGTTGCCCTTGATGGCGAGGACCTTGGCGCCGTAGATCTGGGCCTGGAGCAGCTTGCCCTGGGCGATCTTGCCGCTGGGCACCACCACGATGGCGCGCAGCCCGAAGCGCGCCGCGTAGGCCGCCGCCGAGGCGCTGGTGTTCCCGGTCGAGGCGCAGATGATCGCCTGGCTGCCCGCCTCCATCGCCTTGGCCACGGCCATCACCATGCCGCGGTCCTTGAAGGAGCCGGTGGGGTTGAGGCCCTCGAACTTGAAATGCAGCGAGCCCAGCCCCAGGGTCGAGGCGATGGTGTGGGACTCGATGCAGGGAGTGCTGCCCTCGTTGAGGGTGATCCGCGGGGTGTGCTCGGTGAGCGGGAGCCGGTCGCCGTAGCGGTGGATCACCCCCTGGCGGCGGCGGTCGTCGCCGTAGCCTCCCCGGGAGCGCTCGCTCCCCGCCGTCGCGCTCGCCGCCTGCAGCTCGGTCACATCGCCTCCTCGGGGGTCAGGGCACGCAGGAAGGCGGGGATGCCGTACACGGTCTCGAGCGCGGCCAGCCGCTCCCGGGCGGTGCGCAGGTCCCCCTCTCGCGCCGGATGGGTCAGGATCACCAGCTCGGCGGCAGCGTGCTCCACGATCAGCTGCTTCTGCAGCACCGCGGAGATGCTGATGCCGAGGTCGCCGAGGATCGTCGCCACCTCGGCGAGCACGCCGGAGCGGTCGGCGACGTGGAGCCGCAGGTAGGCGGCGGTGCGCACCTCCTCGAGGGGGCGCACCCGGCGGGGGCGGGTGACGTCGACGGAGATCCGGTTGTCGATGCCCTTGCGCATCGACAGCACCAGGTCGATGACGTCGCCCACCACCGCGCTCGCGGTCGGGCGTCCGCCCGCACCCTGCCCGTAGAGGAGCACGGTGCCCACCAGGTCACCCTCGATCACCACCGCGTTGTAGGCGTCGTGGACGGCGGCGAGCAGGTGGCTCTGGGGGATGCACGCGGGATGCACGCGCAGTTCCACCTCCTCGCCATGGTCGACCGCATAGGCGAGCAGGCGGATGGTGTAGCCCATGTCCGCGGCGTAGCGGAAGTCGACCGGGTCGAGACCGCGGATGCCCTCCCGGTAGACCGCCGCGGGGTCGATGCGGCCGTGGAACGCGATCGAGGACATGATCGTCAGCTTGAAGGCGGCATCCCAGCCCTCGACGTCGTAGGTGGGGTCGGCCTCGGCGAACCCCAGCCGCTGGGCCTCGGCGAGCGCGTCGTCGAAGGCGGCGCCGTCGCGTGCCATCCGGTCGATGATGAAGTTGGTGGTGCCGTTGATGACCGCCTGGATCCGCGAGATGTGGTTGGCGAGGAGGTCGATCTTGAAGGTGCTGATCAGCGGGATCCCACCGCCCACCGCGGCCTCGTAGTAGACGTCGACGCCGCGCCGCTTGGCCAGCTCGAGGAGCTCGGGCCCGTGATGGGCCATCACCTCCTTGTTCGCCGTCACCACCGGCTTGCCGGCGTCGATGGCCCGCTCGATGTAGGTGCGGGCCGGCTCCATGCCACCCATCAGCTCGATGACCACGCCGATGCCCGGGTCCTCGAGGATCTCCGCCGCATCGGTGGTGAGCTGCGCCCCCGAGGGCACGTAGCGGCGCTCCTTGGCGGGGTCGCGCACCAGCACCCGGGCGAGCTCGACCGGCCCCCCGGTGCGCTCGGTCACCAGCTCACGCTGGCACTCCAGCCGCTCCGCGACCTGGGAGCCGACGATCCCCAGCCCGAGCAAGCCCACACGTACCGTCTCCATCTCGGCCGGGAAGTCTACCCGGGGGGAGCTTCGCCTCCCCCCGAGTCACAGCCTGAGGGTCCAGGTGTCCCCGAGCAGCTGGACGAAGTCGGTGCCTCCGAAGAGCACCAGCCCGCCGCCAGGGTCAGGGGCCATCACCGCGCCGCTGCGGGGAGGTGGGGAGGTGCGGGGGTGGAGCTGGGTCCAGGCGTGGCCGTCGAAGCTCCAGGTGGCGTCGCCGGGGCAGCGGCCGGCGGGGCAGTCGCCGCCGAAGAGCACGACCCGGTGCGCCGACGCCTCGTCGGCGATCGCCGGGCCGCTCAGCGCCGGGGTGCCGGAGACCCCGAGGTGGTGCCAGTCGCCGCCGCCCCAGCTCCAGGTCGAGGCCTGGCCGTCCGCGCCGGTGGGGCTGACCAGGAGCAGGCCGCCGAGGTCCGGCGCGGTCACCAGGGCCCCGAAGGGCGGCGTGGTGTGGGGATGGAGCTGGGTCCAGGCGGAGCCGTCCCAACTCCAGGTCTGGGCCGACTGGGTCGACGCCCCGGTCACCAGGATCACGGTGCGGCCGTTCGGATCCCAGGCCATGGCGGCGTTGCGGAGGCCGGGCGGGTTCTTGGTCTTCTGGCGCTTCCAGGCCGAGCCGTTCCAGGTCCAGGTGGCGTCGAAGGGCACCGCGGCGCCCCTGTCGTCGAGGCCCTGCCCGCCGAAGAGCACCACCACCGAATGGGCGGTGTCGTAGGCCACGACCCCGCCGCTGCGCGCCGGCGGCGCGGGGTCGGGATGGCGCTCCGCCCAGACCGCGCCGTCCCACACCCAGGTGTCGCCGAGCACCGGGGGCACCGAGCCGAGCGGCGAGGCCGAACCGCCGAAGAGCAGCACCTGGTGGCGGGCCTCGTCGGTGACCATCGCCGCCCCGGTGCGCGCCGGCGGGCACGTCGAGGGGGCCCGCTCCACCCAGGGGGTGGGCGCCAGCCCGCCCCTCGGTGCCGCCGCCGCCTCGCCCAGCTCCCAGGCGGAGCCGGTCCAGCGCCAGGTCTCGCCCCCGGGGGTGAGCAGCAGCAGGCTGCCGTCGGTGGGGTCGGTGGCGGCGGGGCCGGCCGCGGGCGGCGAGACCGGGGGCACGCGCGGGCTCCAGGCGGAGCCGTCCCAGGTCCAGGTGATCCGGGCGGCGCAGCTGCGGGTGGGGTCCGGCTCCGCGGAGAAGAGCACCAGGTGGCCGGCCGCCGCGCCGAGCGCGGGATGGTCGTGGGCGGGCGGCGACGCCGCCGGGTGGAGCTGGGCCCAGTCGCGCCCGTCCCAGCTCCAGGTGGCCCCGGCGACGCTCGCGGGGCAGGAGCGGCCGGTCACCAGCACCACCCGGCGGGTGGCCGGGTCGGCGGCCATCACCGCGGCGCAGGACGGCGGCGCCGCGGTCGTGGTGCGCCGCGCCCAGTCGTTCCCGTCCCAGCTCCAGGTCGACACCGCCGCGGCCGGGGAGGCGTCCGGCACCACCAGCAGGGTGCGGTGTGCCGCCGGGTCCTCGGCCATCAGCGCGGCCGCGCTCGGTGGCGGCGAGCTGCGCGGCCGCTGCAGCGACCAGGCCCGGCCGTCCCACCGCCAGGTGTCGCCGAGCAGCCCCACCGGGCCGGCGCCGCCGAAGAGCACCACCCCTCCGGGGTCGGCCGCCATCGCCGCCGAGGCCCGGGGGGCGGGGCTGCCGGGGAGGATCTCGTGGGCCCAGCGGTGCCCGTCCCAGCTCCAGGTGTCGCCGAGCAGGCCCCCGGGGCCGTGACCGCCGAACAGCAGCACCCGCCGGTGGACCGGGTCGGATGCCATCGCTGCGTCGGAGCGCCCCGGCGGCATCCCCGGGACCACCGCGGTGACGATCGCCGGGCTGCTGCCCCGGTGGCGGGGAAGGATCACGCCGAGGCCGGCACCGACGACCCCCACCAGGACGGCCACGGCGAGGGCGAAGGCAAGCGGCCGGGCCCGGCCGCGCCGCCGGGGCGGGGCGGGGGCGGGCCCGACCGCGGGCGGGGGAGGCTCGTCGAGCGACGCCGGCGCCGGGATCGAGGCGAGGAGGTGGGCGAACCAGCGCTCGTCGGTGTCGAGCGGGTCGGTCACCGGACCCGTCCGCCGGCGGGCCGGATGCGCTGCAGCCCCCGGGCGCAGGCCGACTGGGCCGCGTCGGCGCGGAGGCCGAGGATCTCGCCGATCTCTCCGTACCCGAGCCCGGCGGCGCAGCGCAGCCCGGTGGCGAGGCGCTCCCGGCTCCCCAGCGCGGCGGCACGGACCAGCGCCTCGTCGACCTCCCGGCCCCAGCCGGTGACCACCGCCCCCGGGGCGCGGCGGCCGCGCCGGGCCGGCGGGAGCTCGCCGAGCACCTCGCAGGCCACACCGAAGAGCCAGCGGAGCACCCCTGCCGGGGCGGGCCGGTCGATCGGATGGCGCTGCTGCGCGGTGGCGAGGATCTGTCCTGTGGCCGCCTCCGCCGCCGCCGGGTGGCCGAGCGCGACCACGCAGAAGCGGTGGACGGTGGCGCCGTGGAGCCGCCGCATCTCGTCGAAGGACAGGCTCGCCGGGGTCGCCGAGGTCACCGTGGCCATGCGCTCACTCCACCCCTCTTGCGCCCCTCCCCCAGCACCGATGCCCTGGGTGGAACGGAGCAGCACTCCCGATGGTGTCATTCCGACCACGCCTCCGTCGACCGGTGACCCGCCGCGGAGTCACGGGATGAGATGCCGCTTCCAGGCGGTGAGCACCGCACCTGCCCGGTCGCCGCAGCCGAGCTTGGCGAGGATGTTGCTCACGTGGGTCTTCACCGTGTTCTCGCTGACGAACAGCCGCTCCGCGATCTGAGCGTTGCTCTTCTGGTCCGCCATCAGCCGCAGCACCTCGTGCTCGCGGGGGGTGAGGGCGTCGTGACGTGGAGCGTTGTTCACGGTCTCGGCGACCTGGGGGTCGAGCAGCGACTCGCCGCGGTGGACGGCGCGCACCGCTGCCGCCAGCTCGGTGCGCGAGGCGTCCTTGAGGAGGTAGCCGCGAGCCCCCGCCTCGAGCGCCGGGAAGATGTAGTCCTCGTTCCGGTAGGTGGTGAGCACGATCACCCTCGCCTCGGGGTTGGCGGCGCGGATCCGCCGCAGCGCCTCGATGCCGTCGACCCTGGGCATCTGGACGTCGAGCAGGACGATGTCGGGGCTGCTCTCGCGGGCCAGCCGCACCGCCTCCTCGCCGTCGGCGGCGCGGCCCACCACGACGATGTCGTCCTCGATCTCGAGCATGGTGCAGAGCCCGTGGCGGACCACGGGGTGATCGTCGGCGACCAGGACCCGGATCATGCCGAGGCGGGCACGGCGACGTCGGCGAGGGGCAGCCGCACCGTCACCCGGGTGCCCGAGCCGGGGCTGCTCTCGATCTCCAGGGTGGCTCCCGCGAGGCGGGCGCGCTCGGCCATGCCCACCAGGCCGAACCGGCCCGGGGACCGCTCCCCGGCCTCGAAGCCGTCGCCGTCGTCGCGGACGCCCAGCCGCAGCACCCCGGAGCGCAGCTCCAGCCGGATGTCGACCCGGCCGGCGTGGCTGTGCCGGGCGACGTTGGCGAGCGCCTCCTGGGCGATCCGGAAGAGGGCCACCTCGGTCTGGGGGTCGAGGGCGAGGGGCACCGGCAGGCCGTGGGTGCGCACCCGGGCGGCGATGCCGCTGCGCGCCTGCCAGCGCCGTGCCTCGTGGCGCAGCGCCGCCGCCAGGCCGGTGTGGTCGAGCGGCGCCGGCCGCAGGTCCCAGACCGACCGCCGCGCCTCGGCGAGCGCCGCCCGGGCCTGGTCGCGGGCGCTCACCACCACCTGCCGGGCGCGGCCGGCGTCGCGGTCGAGGAAGACCTCGGCGGCCTCGAGCTGGAGCACGATCGCGGTGAGCTGCTGGGCCAGGGTGTCGTGGATCTCGCGGGCCAGCCGGGTGCGCTCCTCGAGCACGGCGAGCTCGCGGCCCTCCGCGCTCAGCCGGGCGGTGCGCAGGGCGAGACCGACCAGGTCGCCGACGCCGCGGAGCAGGGTGCGGGTCCGGGTCTCGAGCCGGGGACGGCCGGTGGCCAGGGCGAGGGCGCCGAGGGGGCCGTCGCCGGTCTCCAGCGGAAGCCCGACCAGCTGGCCGCCGGCCACCGGGCGGACCACCAGCCGGTGGGCGTCGGAGGCCTCCTCGGCAACCGCACGGAGCTCGTCCTCGAGGCCGGGCGCGGGCGATCCCCACCCCGCCGCGGCGGTGAGCCGGTCGCCCTGGTGGAGCCAGCCCCGGCCGGCGCTCAGCGGGAGCAGGGCGCGCATCGTGTCGAGGGCGTCGCCGAGGATGGTGACGGGGTCGAGCGAGCGGGTCAGCGAGGCCGCCAGGGCGTTGAGCGCGACCAGCTCCTCGTTGCGGTCGCGGAGCTCGGCGGTGCGCTCGGTGACCCGACCCTCCAGCTCCCGGGCGGCCGCCATGATCGCGTCCCGGGAGGCGTTGATGTCCCGGCGCATCCGCTCCAGCGAGATCGCCAGCTGGCCCACCTCGTCCTCCCCCTGGGGGGGCACCGGCTCGTCGGTGTTGCCGTCGCCGAGCCGCTCGGCGGCCACGGTGAGGGCACGCACCGGGTCGACGAGGCGGCGGGCGAGCAGGTGGGCGAGGCCGAAGGCCAGGCCGCAGAGGAGCAGCCCCACCGGGACCACATGGAAGAGGATGCGGCGCACCCCGGTCTCGATGCCCCGGGTCAGGCCCGCCTGCTCAGGCAGCAGGTCGGTCTTCGGTACCACCGTGGCCAGGACCCACTCCACCCCGGCGATCGGGGCGGTGAAGAGCTCCTTGTCCTCGCCCCCGACCCGCACCGGGAGCGCCTGGGGATGGCCGCTGGCCTCGACCGCGGCGAGCCCGCCGCGGAACGCGGGGTCGGCGGGCATCCGGAGCGCGCCGCCGACCTCGCCGAACTCGCGGGTGGCAGGGTTGCCGCCGGCGAGCAGGCGGTTGCCGCTGCTCAGCAGCAGGGGGTAGGCGTGGGGCTCGCCGGAGGGATGGAGGTCGATCAGCCCGGCGGTCAGCTGGGCGGCGCTGACGTCGATGCCGACCCGCAGCCGGCCGCCCATGCCCGCCGCCATCCAGGCGGTGACCCCGGCGCCCGGCGGCGGCTCCGAGGCGGTTCCGGTGGCGTAGGTCTCGGTCCAGTTCACCGAGGGGTCGGTGGTGCGGGTGGCGTCGGGGCGGGCCGGGTCGCCCGCCCAGCCGGCGGGCTCGGTGCGGGCGCCGCCGACGGCGGCGATCGCCGAGAAGGGGGTGCCGCCGTCGACGCCGAGCAGCGCATCGCCGGCGATGGCGCGGCGGTCGAGGGCGGCGCGCACCCCGGGGATGCCGGGCACGGTGCGCACCACGGTGTCGACGGTGTCGGCGACCCAGACGTCCTGGATCACCCCCGGGACGGTCCGGACCAGGTCCTGCATCTTGCCGATCAGCGCCCGGGTCGCCTCCGCGTCGCGGGCGGCCACCGCCGGGTCGAAGCCGGCGGCGCCGAGGGGCCGGCCGGCGAGCACGGTGCTGGCGCCGTCGGACACGTAGTGGACTCCGCCGTGCTCGACGAACCCCATCGCCGGGGCGTCGGCCACGGTCGGGCCGGGCGCCTGGCCGGCGAGGTCGCGGAGCGACCGCAGCGTGGCCCCCACCTCCTCGACCCGCACCCGCAGCGCCTGGGCCTGGTTGCCGACCTCGCGCTGGTGGGCGTCGACCTGGTCCTGGAGGATGCTGCGGTTGGTCTCCTCCACGGTGCTCCGGCTGACCGAGCCCAGATCGGCGGCCACCACCATCGCGAAGATGCCCAGGGGCACCAGGGCGACCGTCAGCATCGCCACCAGGACCCGATCGCGGAACCGGCGCGGCGCGACACCCCGACGCCGGTGTGGACGAACTGGACGGTCGATCATCTTCCGAGCTGAGCCCGACGCTGCCCGCCGAGTATATGGGCCCGGCGCTCGACAAAATCATCCTGACGGGTGATGTCGCCGCTGCCGCCGCCCCTCCAGAATGGCGCCGGGCGGGTGGGGAGAGACGGGCCCCCAGTGAGATGTGTGGGCGCATGCCAGGAGGAGTCCATGAAGCGGACACGGATGGGACAGAGAATCGCCGGCGTCCTGGGGGTGGGCGCGCTGGCGGTGCTCGCCGCCTGCGGAAGCGGCGGGGGCGGCACCACGCCCACCGGGGAGCCCACCCAGACCGGGGCGGTGAACGGCGGCACCCTCACCGTGGGCGTGCTCCAGGAGCCCACCTCCTTCCTGGCGGCGGGCATCGTCGACTCCATGACCTACTCGTACGCGGTCGACGCTCCGATCGTCGAGGGGCTGCTCTGGTACCGGTCGAAGGACGAGACCCAGAACG
The DNA here is from genome assembly GCA_036495095.1 of Candidatus Dormiibacterota bacterium. NCBI lineage: Bacteria > Bacillati > Candidatus Dormiibacterota > Candidatus Dormiibacterota bacterium. The sequence continues at coordinate 20,436 of DASXNK010000185.1, forward strand.
CCAAGACCCTCGCCGACTTCTGGCGGCCCGACCTGGCCACCGAGGTGCCCACCACCGCCAACGGCGACGTCAAGACCTCCGGGTGCAAGAACGTCACCTTCGGGGGCAAGGAGCAGACGCCGAAGATGTGCGTCACCTGGAAGCTCCGCGACGGCGTGCTCTGGCACGACGGCACCACCTTCTCGTCGAAGGACGTGTGCGACACCTTCGCGTTCTTCTGGCAGAAGTACCAGACCAAGAACCCCACCAACGTGCAGAACCCCACCGGCTGGCAGGAGACCATCGGCTGCGACGACAGCAACAAGCTGCAGGCGGTGGTGAGCTACCGGTCCACCTACGGCGGCTACCTGAGCCAGGCCACCGGCGTGTACGGCATCCTGCCGTCCAAGCTCCTCCAGAACGCCTTCAACGGCGCCGGCGGGGCGGGCGCCGACCTGGAGAAGACGCCGCAGACGGTCAACCTGACCCTCGGCTCGGGCAACACCGACGCCTACACCGGCACCGAGACCCTCGACAAGATGATCGACGGCACCGGGCCGTACGTCTTCCAGAAGTACGAGCCGGGCAAGGACATCATCCTGGTGCGGAACAAGAAGTACTGGGACACCAAGCACCAGCCCCACCTCGACAAGATCATCATGAAGATCGTCTCGGACACCAAGGCGCAGCTCGACCAGGCGCGGGCGGGTGAGATCCAGTTCGGCATGGACTACCGGCTCGCCCTGCTCAAGGACCTCAACGACACCGCCAAGAACGGCAAGCTGCGAGTCCAGACCATCCCCGAGTCGGGCGCGGAGAAGATCGACTTCAACCTCTGCGACAACGCCAAGGGACTGTGCGGCGACCAGGCCACCAAGAGCCCGTTCACCGCGGACATCAAGGTGCGCCAGGCGATGATCAAGGCGATCAACCGTGACCTGATCGTGAAGAGCATCGCCGCCGGCGAGACCGTGGTGCCGCAGGACTCCTGGATCTACCTGGGGGCGGAGTTCATCCGCACCACCCCGAGCGAGGACCCGACCACCGGCTACGACCCGGCGGGCGCGATCAAGATCCTCGAGGACGCCGGCTACAAGCTGAACCCGAGCTGCCACGGCGGCCTCGGCCGCGCCGACTCCTCGGGCCGGTGCATGGATCTCAGCTTCGTCACCACCTCCGGCAACACCGCCCGCCAGAACGCCCAGATCGCCGTCCAGGCCGACCTGCAGAAGGTGGGCATCTACACCAACCTCAGCGACGTCAAGTCGGGCAAGCTCTTCGGCAACTTCGCCGACGGCGGCCTGCTCTACACCCACCAGTTCCAGCTGGCGATGTACACCAACACGATGTCCTCGCCGGCCGAGCCGGACAGCTGGTACCCGGGCTACCACGCCGACTGCGGCGGCAGCTGCCCGGAGTTCAACCAGGTCCCGTCGACGGCGAACAACGGCGTCGGCCAGAACGACACCGGCGAGAACAACCCCACCGTCGACAAGCTCTTCGACCAGGCCCGCGCCACCGTCGACCTGAGCCAGCGCGCCAAGGCCTACAAGCAGATCGAGGCGCAGCTCGCCAAGGACCTGCCCGAGATCCCGCTCTACCAGCAGGTGGTGGTGAACAGCGAGACCACCCGGCTCCACGGGGTCCAGCCGAACGACGTGGTCTGGACCTTCAACATGTACGACTGGTACTGCGACGCGGGGAACTGCCAGGGCTGACCCCGCGTCTCCGGCCCCGGGGCGCCCGCCGTGGGCGCCCCGGGTTCCCCCGGGCCGACAGATATCCGGACCGCGGTTCGTTCACCCAGTACATGGGGGCCTCCGGAAGGCCGTTGCTATACTCGGCCCGGCCCGGCGTGGGGAGCCGGGGGCGGGGGCCACCAGAAACAGACGTTCGTGCTCAGGCTCCGAGGGTTGGCTCGCCGGCAATGTGGAAGTACATCGTCAAGCGCCTGGCGCTCGGCGCCCTCACGGTCCTGGTCATCACCTTCGTCGTCTACGGCTTCCTGTGGCTGCTTCCCGAGAAGCCCTACGCGGCGCTGATCAACCGGCCCAACCAGCCGCTCGCCGCCAAGCTGGCGATCATCCACCGCTTCGGTGCCGACCAGCCCTTCTTCGTCCAGTACTGGACCTTCCTCAAGAACCTCCTCAAGCCGCTCTGGACCTGGTGGGGGTTCCCGCCCCACGCCCCCCAGCCGCCCGACCTGGGGGAGTCGATCCCGCTCCACTCCCAGGTCTTCGACGCCATCAGGGTGCGGATGCCGGCGACCGCCGAGCTGATGATCACCTCGTACATCCTCACCCTGCTGATCGCGGTGCCGGTCGGCATCATCAGCGCCGTCAAGCAGTACAGCAAGCTCGACAACGCGGTGACCAGCCTGTCGTTCCTGGGCATCTCGCTGCCCAACTACTGGTTCGGCTCGATCCTCATCTACCTGCTCGCCGACCTGCCCTACCAGCACGGGTTCGGCACCATCTTCCCGGCCAGCGGCCAGCACACCGGTGAGCAGACCGGCTTCCTCGACCTGGTCTGGCACCTCAGCCTGCCGGTGATGGTGCTCGCGGTGCAGTCGATCGCCGGCTACGCGCGCTTCATCCGGAGCTCGATGCTCGAGACCCTCAACCAGGACTACGTGCGCACCGCCCGGGCCAAGGGGCTGGCCAACCAGCGGGTGGTGATCCGCCACGCCTTCCGCAACTCGCTGCTGCCGTTCATCACCCTGCTCGGGCTCGACATCCCCACCCTCTTCGTGGGCGCGGTGATCACCGAGTTCGTCTTCAGCTGGCCGGGGATGGGCCAGCTCTTCGTCATCGCCGCCGACGGCAACGACTACTCCACGCTGCTCGGCATCCTGCTGATTCTCAGCACCATGGTGATCGTCTTCAACCTGCTCGCGGACATCGCCTACACCTGGGCCGACCCGCGGATCAGCTACGAGCGCACCCGGGGATGACCACCACCAACACCATCCTCACCCCGGGAGGCGCCGCCGATGCCGCCGCCGTCGACTTCGAGACCACCAAGGAGATCGGCTACTACCGGCTGGTGTGGCGGCGCTTCTGCAGCCGCCGGGTGGCGCTGGTGGGCGCGGTCGTGCTGGTGGTGCTCGCCCTCGCCTGCTACGTCGGCCCCTTCTTCCTGCCCGCCGAGAGGGTCGATCTGACCATCACCAACCTCGCCCCCTTCACCAGCATCCACCACATCCTCGGCACCGACGACACCGGTCGCGACCTGCTGCTCCGCAACCTCACCGGGGGCCGCATCTCGCTGCTGGTGGGGGTGACGGCGATGCTGCTCACGATCACCATCGCCACCGTCCTGGGGGCGCTCAGCGGGTTCTTCGGCGGCATCATCGACAGCGCGGTGACCGCGCTCACCAACGCCGTGCTCAGCATCCCCTCGATCCTCATCCTGGTGATGTTCGCCAAGTGGCGGGGGCAGAGCGTGCTCACGATCGTGGTCGGCATCGCCCTGATCGGCTGGCCGGCCACCGCCCGCATCGTGCGCTCGGTGGTGCTCAGCGTCCGCGAGAAGGAGTTCGTCGAGGCGGCGCGGGCGGTGGGCACGCCGCGGCTGCGGATCATCAGCCGCCACCTCATCCCCAACGCGCTGGGGCCGATCGTGGTCTCCGCCTCGCTGACCATCGGCGCCGCCGTCCTGCTCGAGTCGGCGCTCTCCTTCCTGGGGCTGGGCATCAACCCGCCCACCGCCACCTGGGGCAGCCTGCTCAACGAGGGCCGCGACAAGCTCAGCAACCCCAGCGGCATCTTCTACTCGCTCTGGCCGGGGTTCATGATCCTCATCACCGTGCTCAGCTTCAACTACATCGGCGACGCCCTGCGCGACGCCTTCGACCCTCGGTCGCTGGAGCGCTGATGGAGCCGCCGCCGCTGCTCAGCATCGAGGGGCTGCGCACCCACTTCCTCACCAACGACGGGGTGGTGCGCGCCGTCGACGGGATCAACCTCAGCGTGCGCCAGGGCGAGACCCTGGGGCTGGTGGGCGAGTCGGGGTGCGGCAAGAGCATCACCGCGCTCACGGTGATGCGGCTGCTGTCGCGCCCGGGGCGGGCGGTCGCGGGCCGGGTGACCTTCAACGGCCGCAACCTCCTCGAGATCTCCGAGCACGAGATGGAGGACGTCCGCGGCAACGACATCGCGATGATCTTCCAGGAGCCGATGACCTCGCTGAACCCGGTGTTCCGGGTCGGCGACCAGATCGCCGAGGGCCTCGAGCGTCACCTCGGGGTGGGCCGCGAGGAGGCCCACGACCGGGTGGTCGAGCTCTTCACAACCGTCGGCATCCCGTCTCCCGAGCGGCGGCTGCGCGAGTATCCGCACCAGCTGTCCGGGGGGATGCGCCAGCGGGTGATGATCGCGATGGCGCTGGCCTGCAAACCGAAGCTGCTGATCGCCGACGAGCCCACCACCGCCCTCGACGTCACCATCCAGGCACAGATCCTCGAGCTCATCAAGGAGCTGAAGCGCACCCAGAACATGGCGGTGATCATGATCACCCACGATCTCGGGGTGATCGCCGAGGTCGCCCAGAACGTGGCGGTGATGTACGCCGGCAAGATCGTCGAGCGGGCCCAGGTCGAGGAGCTCTTCGCCGCCCCCCAGCACCCCTACACCCAGGGGCTGCTGGGCTCGATCCCGTCACCCGACAAGCTGGGACGCCGCCTCGACGTCATCCGCGGGACGGTGCCGCACCCGCTCAACCTCCCCCCCGGCTGCACCTTCGCGCCCCGCTGCCCGCAGAGGATGGACATCTGCGACACCGCCTTCCCGGCGCTGGACTCGACCGGGCCCTCCCACGACGTCGCCTGCTACCTGTACACCAGCCGGCAGGACGAGGTGCGCTCCACGGGGCCGATGCGGCTCGAGCCCGGCAGCCCGCTCGCCGACGAGGTGCTCCCCGCCCAGGAGGGGCTGACGGCATGACCATCGCCCCCCACCAGACCGGCGCCGCCAGCGGCGCGGGCGCGGCCGGCGCCGGCGTCATCTACCAGGTCCGCGACCTGCGGAAGTGGTTCCCGATCCGCAGCGGGCTGCTCCGCAAGGCGGTGGCCTACGTGCAGGCGGTCGACGGCCTCAGCTTCGACATCCGGCGCGGCGAGACCGTCGGCCTGGTCGGCGAATCGGGCTGCGGCAAGACCACCACCGGCCGGCTGATGCTGCGCCTGCTCGAGCCCACCGAGGGCTCGCTGCGCTTCGATGGCGAGGAGCTCACCACCCTGCCCTACGACCGCATGAAGAAGCTGCGCGGCGAGATGCAGATCATCTTCCAGGACCCCTACGCGTCGCTGAACCCGCGGCTCCCGGTGGGCGACATCATCGGCGAGGGCCTGCGCAACATGGGGGTCCGCGACCGCGACGAGCGCGAGCAGCGGGTCAGCGACATGCTCGAGCGGGTGGGGCTGCGCAAGTACTACATCAACCGCTATCCGCACGAGTTCAGCGGCGGCCAGCGGCAGCGCATCGGCATCGCCCGCGCGCTGGTGCTGCGGCCCCGGTTCGTGGTCGCCGACGAGCCGGTCTCGGCTCTCGACGTCTCCATCCAGTCCCAGGTGCTGAACCTGCTCAAGGACCTGCAGGAGGAGCTCGGGCTCACCTACCTGTTCATCTCCCACAACCTGCAGGTGGTGCAGCACGTCAGCGACCGCGTCGGGGTCATGTACCTGGGCAAGCTGGTCGAGCTCGCCCCCGCCGCCGACCTCTACCGGTCGCCCAAGCACCCCTACACCCAGGCGCTGCTCAGCGCCATCCCGCTGGCCGACCCGCGCCGCAGGCGCGAGCGCATCCTGCTGCGCGGCGACGTGCCCTCGCCGATCGACCCGCCCAGGGGGTGCCGCTTCCACACCCGCTGCCCGATCGCCCAGCAGGTCTGCCGCGAGGTCGAGCCGGTGTTCGAGCCCAAGGGCGACCCCGCCCATCTCGCCGCCTGCCACTACTCCGGCACCAGCCAGGTCGAGGAGCTGGCCCGCAAGGTCGCCATCTAGCTCCAGCCCGCCGGCGGCGGGCGCGGCTCAGCGCGCCTCGGCGGCGACGCGACTCAGTCGCCGGTCTCGGCGGCCCCCGCCTCGGCCAGCCAGGTCAGCGCGTCGCGGACCTCCCCGACGGTCACCCCGCGGTCGCGCAGGAGGTGGGCGGCGAGGCCGTCGGGCTCGAGCAGGAGGCCGACCAGCATGGTGCCGGTGGTGACCACGGTGAGGTGGGTGCGCACCGCCTCCTCGAAGGCCATCTCGATCGCCCGCTTCAGCCGGGTGGTGGGCACCGCCCCCCCGATGGTCTGGTAGCGCGGCGGGGGCGGGGACGGGGCCGCCTCGACGCCGGCGCGGACGGCGGCGGCGTCGAGCCCCAGCCCGGCGAGGGCGGTGGCGCCCAGGGAGGCGTCGACGCCGAGCACCCCGAGCAGCAGGTGCTCGGTTCCGAGGTGGCGGGCGCCGCCGCGCTCGGCCTCGTCGTAGGCGAGCTTCAGCGCGCGCTTGGCCTCGGTGGAGAGCCGCTCGAACCTCTGCACCCCAGCATCATGCGCCCGGGCCGGCCGCGGCGCAGGCCACCGGCCCGCTCGGCCTGCGGGCCACCCCGGGCTCCTGGGCGGGGGGCGCGCTGTTCACCGTCACCGGGTACCGCTGCACCAGCGCCGAGGTCAGCCCCCCGAGACCCGGGATGGTGCCGCCGAGCAGGCTCAGGGGCGCGCTGACGAGGCAGCTGCCGGTGGTGATCCGCGGGTCGAGGACGGAGGGCCGGGGCAGCGCCGGCACCGACCGGTCGACGGCGGCGAGGTTGAGGGCGGTGGTGAGGTCGCCGACCGCGCCGCGCCGCCAGGCGGTGAGGTTGGGCACCTCGGCGCCGAAGCGGGTCTCGATGAGGCGCAGCAGGGAGGTGTGGTCGAAGACGTCGGAGCAGACGAAGCCGCCGCGGCTGAAGGGCGAGACCACCAGCATCGGCACCCGGAAGCCGAGGCCGATGGGACCGGCGATGCCGCCGGCGCCGGCCGGGAGCGGGCTCACGGTGAGGGCCTCCCCGGCGGTGCCCGGAGGCGGCACCGGCGGTGGCACGTGGTCGAAGAAACCGCCGTTCTCGTCATAGGTGACCAGAAGTACCGTCCTCGCCCACAGCGCGGGGTTGCCCGTCAGCGCGTTCAGCACCTGCGCGATGGCGAGCTCGCCGAGCTCGACCGGCGCCGGCGGATGCTCGCTCTGCAGCAGCGGCGCCAGCACCCAGGACACCTGCGGGAGCGTGCCCGCGGCGCAGTCGAGCTCGAAGGTGCCGGGGAAGCTGGGCACCAGCGCCCGCGCCGCGAGCACCGGGTTGGTGAGGATGTTCCGGAAGTACGGCAGCACGTTGTCGCCGAAGTTGCCGTCGGGGCTCGCGTACACCTTCCAGCCGATGCCCCGCGCCTGCAGCTGCTCGGGCATGGTGGTGTGGGTGAGGGTGCCGAAGCGCTCGACCCGGGTCGAGCTGGTGCTGAGGACGGGCCCGCCATGGGCGCCTGCCGGGTCGAGCGACGCCGCCACCGTGTAGAGGCGGTTGGGGTCGGTGGGTCCGAGAACCGAGCAGTGATAGCGGTCGCACACGGTGAAGGCGTCGGCGAGCGCGTGGTGGAGGGGCAGGTCGGCGCGGGTGTAGTAGCCCATCGTCAGCGGCCCGTCGGCGGCGCCGTCGACGGCGATGTGCCCGCGCACGAAGCCGTCGAGCCGGCCGCCGTTCCAGTAGCCGTGCTGCGGCCCCCAGCCGTGGTTGATGTCGTTGGTGCACTCGCCGTTGTGGAAGCTGTCCAGCCGGAATGGATACAGATGGCCGCCGTGCACCCCGCCCGGGTAGCCGGGCTGGGCGAGGATCGACAGCCCGCTGCCGTCGCCGAGCGCCGGCACCGCCGGGTCGGCGAACCCACGCACCCCGCGCAGCGTGCCCAGGCAGTGATCGAAGGAGCGGTTCTCCTGGACCAGGATGACGATGTGCTCGATGTCGGTCAGGCGGCCGCAGGCGGGCGCGGCTGCGAGCGCCCGCTCGATCAGCGGGTGGGCGAGCAGTGAGGCGGCCCCGAGGGCGGCACCTCCCACGAGCCCCGCGGCCAGCACCTCACGGCGGGTGAGCCCCTGCACCATGGCGCGTCTCCTCGTCCCCAGCGGCGTCGGCGACCAGTGTGGGCGCAGCGACCGGGCGCCGTCATCCCGCGGTCACACCTCCGGGCGTATAACCAGTGCATGAGCCCCGGTCCCGAGGACGTGCTCCGCGGGCGGCCGGTGGGCCGCCGGCTCTTCCTCGCGCTGCTCGGCGCCGGCACCGCCGGGCTCGCCCTCACCCGTTTCGCCTACGCGGGTGACGACGCCACCCCGGGCAATGTCGCCACCGCGGTGCCGGTGGGGTCGATGACCCCCGACGACCGCGAGCCGCTGGAGGGGATCCACCCCAACATCGTCCCGCCGGAGCGCTTCCGCTACTACTCGGTGGGCGACATCCCCAGCTTCACCGAGCGCTCCTGGCGGCTGACCGTCGACGGGGCCGGGCTCGACGGGTCGATGACCCTGCGGCTCGCCGACCTCAGATCCTTTCCCAACGTCGCGATCCGATCCACCTTCCGCTGTGTCACCGGCTGGCGGGTGCGCGACTGCATCTGGCGCGGGGTGCGGGTGCGCGACCTCGTCGACGCCAACCGCCCCAACGGCGGCGCCCGGCACATCACCTTCTACGCCGGCGACGGCGTCTACACCGACAGCCTCACCATCGGGCAGGCGCGCAGCGACCACGCGCTGCTCGCCTGGGAGCTGAACGGGCGCCCGCTGATCCGCGAGCAGGGCGCCCCGCTGCGGCTGATCTATCCCGACATGTACGGCTACAAGAACGTGAAGTGGCTGCGCCGCATCGAGGTGAAGCCGGTGCACGACCTCGGGTTCTGGGAGCAGCGCGGCTGGGACGACAACGCCTACGTCTACACCCCGCCGCCTGCGCGTGGATGAGCCGCGCCCGCGGCTGGTGGAACGGTTCACCAGAGCGGAGCGCACCCTGCACTGGACCTATGCGCTCCTCTTCCTGATCCTGCTGCTCAGCGGCCTCGGGCTCTACCTCGGTCCCGGCGACAACCCGGTGCTCGACCGCCGCGAGCTGATGCGCAGCATCCACCTCGACGCCGCGGTCGCGCTCTGCGGGCTCTTCCTGCTGGTCGCCGCCGGCAGCCCGGGCACGCTGCGACGGCTGTGGCGCGACGTCGAGTGGTTCGACCGCGACGACGCCCGCTGGCTGCTGCGGGTGTGGCTGCCGGCGCGACTGCGCCGCCGCCCGCTGCCGCCGCAGGGTCGCTTCAACGCGGGGCAGAAGCTCAACACCGTGCTCACCGCCGCCGCCACCGTCGGGCTGACCCTCACCGGGACGCTGATGTTCGGCGGTGGCCACCTGCCCACCAGCCTCAGCGAGTCCGCGGACACCTGGCACCTGCTGCTGATGAAGGCGATGTACCCGCTGGTGGTCGGCCACCTGGTGATCGCCCTGCTGCTGCCCTCGACCCGCGGCGCCCTCCGCGGCATCGTCACCGGGCGGGTGCGCCTCGACTTCGCGCGCCGCCGTCACGCCCGCTGGGCGGACCCGGTGGAGAGCTCGGACCGCGAGGCGACCTGAGAGTCACGCGACCCGCAAGTATTGCCGGGCCGGCGTCGTTGTTTCAGAGCACCCGTGAACCCTCTCCCCGGCGGACGGGGAACACCCCGGCGAGCGTGACAGCGCTCTCCGGAGACTGAGAGAAGGAGGTGATTCTGATGGCGACTTGGACCGGCCACGAGATCCACGGAAGCTGGGTCTGAATCCTGACCCGCCTTGATTCTCGATGCACAGCGATGACCGCCGGATGGCGGTGCTGTCGCGATGATGTTCCCGCCCGGCCGCTCGGCGCAGCGGCCTGATGGAGCCGGCCTTAACGATTGCTGGCGTCCCCGGCGTGCGGCGCACGCCGGGGACAGCGGCCACAGCGGGCCTTGGCAAGTCACCCTCGACAGCGGATACTGCGCGAACGCCCGTTCAGAGCACCGCGCACCCGAGGAGAGGCATTGGCGCACGAGGACCCGATTCCGGCCGCGGCCGCGGCGGACGCCGTGCCCGTTCCCGTCGAGGTCGTCCCCGAGGGCACCGGGCGGATCCGGCCCGACCAGGCGATCGGCCCCCGCACCGCCTTCGTGGTCGACGCCTCGGCGAGCATGCAGCTGATCTCCACCACCCTCCTGCGCATCGCCGGCTTCACCGTCGAGTGCTTCGGCGCTCCCGCCGCGGCGGTGCAGCGCTCCATCGACAACTGCCCCGACCTGATGGTGGTGGAGCCGCGCAGCCCCGGCATCGACGCCCTCGCGACCATGCGCGTGCTCCACGAGCTGCACCGCAAGCGCAGGCCGGTGGTGGTCTGGTGCACCACCGTCGTCCCCGACGCCGACCAGGTGGAGGAGGGCTCGCGGCTGGGGCTGCGCGGGGTGATCATCAAGCCCTTCCGGCTGGAGGCGCTCACCTCGCTGGTGCTGCGCGTCTGCCGCGACGAGGATCGCGAGCGACGGCTCCGACGGCGCGGGGTCCCCACCGAGCAGCTGGCGGCGCGCAACCTCGACGCCCGGGCGACGCGGCTGTGGGCGGAGGCGGAGGCCGAGGCCGACCTCGCCGCCGGCGCACCGCGTCCGCTCTCGATGGTACGGGTGTGGGCACCCGGCGCCGAGATCGGCGCCGCGGTGCGGGGTGCGCTCCGCTCCACCGACACGGTGGGACGCGCCCCCGACGGCAGCCTGGTCGTCCTCCTCCCCGACGTCGACGCCGCCGGAGCCGCCGCGGTGGCGACCCGCCTGGCCCGGGCGGTCGCTGGGGTCGCGGCGGGGGCGCTGGTGCTCCCGGTCACGCGCCGTCCCGAGGAGGCACCGATCGAGCTGCTCGATCGCCCGCTTCCGGAGGCCACCCCCCAGGCCGGCTGATCCGGGCGGCAGCGGAGGAGGACCCGGCCACGCGTCCCTTTCCCCGCTACATCACCGCGGCGACGCTGTCCCTCTACGGCGACTGGTTCAGCACCGTGGCCATCGTCGTCCTGCTGCTCGACCTCACCGGGTCGAGCGCGGCTCCGGCGCTCTACATGCTCGCCCGGGTGGTGCCCCGGCTGGCCGGGGCGGTGATGGGTGGCGAGCTCGCCGACCGGCTCCCGCCCCAGCGGGTGGCCGCCGCGGTGGCCGCCCTCCAGGGCCTGCTCATGGCCTCGATCATCGTGTCGGCGGGCCGGCACATGGTCTGGCCGATCTACCTGGCGGTGGCGGTCTCGCAGCTGCTCGGGGCGGTCGCCCGCCCCGCCCTGCTCGCCCTGCTGCCCCGGCTGGTCGTCGAGCACGAGCTGACCCGCGCCAACGCCCTGCTGAGCACGGCGATGTCGTCGTCGACGATGGTGGCGCCGGCGCTCTCGGTGCCGCTGCTCGCGCTCTTCGGGCGGCCGGAGGTGCTGATCTACGTCGACGTCGCCAGCTTCGCGGTCGCCGCACTGCTCCTCGCCTCGCTGCCCGCGGGAGGCCGGGCGGCCGGCGGCGCGCTGCGCGGGGCGCTCGCCGGGGCACGGGTGGTCTGGGGCGACGGCCACCTCCGCGCCCTCGCCGGCGCCTACCTCGGCGGCGCGCTGGCGGTCACCACCGCCTCGGCGGTGCTGGTGCTCGCCGCCGCCGAGCGGCTCGGCGGCGCCGACCGGGTGGGGGCCCTCTACGCCGCGGTCGGCGCCGGCTCGGTGCTCACCAGCGCCCTGGTGATGCGCCGCGGCGCGATCCGGGTGATGAGGAGCACCCTGGTCGCCGGCGCCCTCGCAGAGATCGTGCTGCTCGCCGTCTTCACCCTCTGCCAGGGGCTGTGGACCGCGGGGCTCGCCCTCGCCGCCAGCTCGGGGGTGGCCTCGATGTACCAGGTCTGGGGCTCGACCGAGCTCCAGCTGCGCGCCGACCCGGAGGTGCTCGGCCGCGCCGGGGCCGCGCTGGTGGCGGCGCAGTACACGGGGATGATCCTGGGCGCCCTGCTCGCCACCGTCCTGGTGCCCCTCCTGGGGTGGGACCGCGCCCTCTACGCGGCCTGCTGCCTCGGCCTGGTGACGGTCGCCGCCACGATCACCGGACCGGAGCGCACCGGCGCCCCCCAGCCGGCCCTGTAACGGCCCGGTGGCGGGGCGGTCCTGGCTGCTCCCGTGGGGTGACAAGGAGGCACCCGCACGGGCGCGGCGCGCGATGCCCCATACGATCCCGGCGTGCAGCGTCAGAGGGATGATGCGACCTGGGCTCACCGTGCCCCGTGGCTGGTCGGCGCCCTGATGCGGGTGATGGGGCCGCAGCCGCCGCCGACCCGGGTGACCTTCAGCCGGCCCCTGGTCGCCTACGTGTCGGCCGTCGGGGTGGTGGCGCTGCTCGTCACCGCCCGGCTGATGACCAGACCCACCGACCTGATCGGGGTCGCCCTGGTGAGCGCCGCCATCCTCGGCATGTCGCTGGTGAGCACCCGGATCGGCTCGCTGCGGATGAGCGTCAGCGCCACCTCCTTCCTCCACCTCGGCCTGGCCATCACCACCGGCCCCTTCGGGGTGGTGGCGGCCTCGCTGGCGGAGACGGTGGCGGTGGCGGTGCGCTTCCGCAGCGGCTGGTTCCGGAGCATCTTCAACCTCGCCAACAGCCTGCTCTGCGGGGTGACGGCGTGGGCCACCTACCACGCCCTGCTCCCGATCGGGGGCCCGGTGGCGGTGCGGGACGGCCTCGCCGGCATCGGCGCCGGGGCGGCCCACTACGCCATCAACTACGGGCTCATCGCCGGGGTGCTGACCCTCGCCACCGGCAAGCCGCTCCGGGTGCACCTGCGCGCCGCGCTCTCCGCCTGCCCGTATCACCTGATGTACGGCTACGCGGCGGTCGCCTTCGTGGTGCTCCGCGACCACTTCGGGCCGTGGGGCTTCACCTTCGCCCTTGCGCCGGTGGCCGCCCTGCAGCTCAACCTGATGATCCTCGCCAGCCGCTCCGCCGCCCACGAGCGCGAGCGCGCCGCCGCCGACGAGGCGCTGCGGGTCAGCGAGCGCAGCTTCCGGGTGCTCTTCGCCTCCAACCCGCACCCGATGTGGGTGGTCGACGCGGTCTCGCTCGGGTTCATCGCCGTCAACGACGCCGCGGTCGCCCAGTACGGCTACTCCAGCGACGAGTTCCTCACCAGCCGGCTCGAGGACATCACCGACACCCGTGGGATCGTGCGCCACTGGGACCCCTCGACCGAGCGCGACGTCCGCCGGCTGCAGCAGCGCCACCGGCTGCGCGGCGGCGAGGTCATCGAGGTGGAGGTGAGCGCCCACGCCACCGACTTCGAGGGCCGCGACGCGGTGCTGGTGCTCGCCCAGGACATCACCGAGCGGGTCCGGCTGGAGGAGCAGCTCCGCGACCAGGCGCTCCACGACCCGCTCACCCGCCTCCCCAACCGCCTGCTGCTCCAGGACCGGATCGACCACGCCCTCGCCCGCCAGCGCCGTACCCAGCGGCCCTTCGCGCTCCTCCTCCTCGACCTCGACAACTTCAAGACCGTCAACGACAGCCTCGGCCACGCCGCCGGCGACCACCTCCTCGTCGCCGTGGCGAAGCGGCTCACCGACTGCCTGCGCGCCTCGGACAGCGCCGCCCGGCTGGGCGGCGACGAGTTCGCCATCCTCCTCGAGGACGCCGGCGGGCCCGACCACGTCGCCCCGGTCGCCGAGCGGCTGGTCGACGCGCTGCGCCAGCCGTTCATCGTCGAGCAGCGGGAGATCTTCCTCGGGGTGAGCATCGGCGTCGCCATCAGCGACGCCAGCCGGCTGAGCGCGGACGAGATGCTCCGCGACGCCGACCTCGCCATGTACGCGGCCAAGGCGCAGGGGCGCGGCCGCCACGTCGTCTTCAGCCCGCGGATGCGCGAGGCGGCGCTCGACCGGGTCGCGCTCGAGCACGACCTCCGCCGCGCGGTCACCGCCGGCGACCTCCACCTCGTCTATCAGCCGCAGATCGACCTGCGCAGCGGCGAGACCGTGGGCGTCGAGGCGCTGGTGCGCTGGCGCCACCCGGTGCTCGGGATGGTGCCCCCGGACCGCTTCATCCCCCTCGCCGAGGAGGCGGGGATGATCGGGGCCCTCGACGCCTGGGTGCTGGAGACCGCCTGCGCCCAGACCCGGGCGTGGCGCGAGGCCGGCGCCGGCGGGCTCCAGGTCGCCGTCAACCTCAGCGGCACCGAGTTCGAGGACGCCGAGCTGGTCGACCGGGTCGCCGAGGTGCTCGCCCGCCACGACCTCCGGCCCGCCGACCTGGAGCTCGAGATCACCGAGCGGGTGGCGGTGCAGCAGGAGCGCTCCGCCCGCCAGACCCTCGACCGGCTGCGGGCGATGGGGGTGCGCATCGCCATCGACGACTTCGGCACCGGCTACTCGATGCTCGCCAGCCTGCGCCAGTTCCCCGGCGACAAGCTGAAGATCGACAAGTCGTTCGTCCAGGAGATCGTCGACACCCAGGACCGCGCCCCGCTGGTCGCGGCGATCGTCGCCATGGGCCACGGGCTCGGCCTGGAGGTGGTCGCCGAGGGGGTGGAGACCGAGGAGCAGCTCGCCGTGCTCCGCCGGCTCCGCTGCGACGGCGCCCAGGGCTACCTGCTCGGCCGTCCCGCCGACCCGCACGTGGTCGAGCAGCGGGTGCTCGCCGAGCGGGGGGCGGTGACCGCCTGAGCCGAGGACGCCGCGTGTAGCATCCCGTCCCCCAGACCGGTGGGCGCCTCAGCGCCCAGAGGAAGAAGATGGACGATGTCGCCGAGCGGGCCCTCGACGAGGCGGCGGTCGCCGGCGCCTCGTACGCCGATTGCCGGGTGGTGGTGCGCACCGTCCAGACCGTCGAGGTCAAGAACGGCCGGGTGGCGCGGGTCGCCCTCCACGACGACGAGGGCGTGGGGGTGCGGGTCATCGTCGGCGGCGCCTGGGGCTTCGCCGGCCTCGACCGCGTCGATGCCCGCGGCGCCGAGGACGCGGTGCGCCGGGCGGTCCGCATCGCCCGCGCGGGCGCCCGGCTGCGCAGCGCCCCGGTGCGGCTGGCTCCGCTCCCCCCGGCGACCGGCGAGTACCGCACCGCGGTGGCCGTCGACCCCTTCGCGGTCTCGCTCGAGCGCAAGATCGAGGTGCTCCTGGCCGCCGACGCGGCGATGGCCCGGGTGCCGCGGGTGACGGTGCGCGACAGCTCGCTCGAGTTCGTCCGCGAGCACCGGCTCTTCGCCAGCAGCGAGGGGGCCCGGCTGGAGCAGACCATCGTCGAGTCCGGCGGGGGCATGGACGCCACCGCGACCAGCGACGACGAGGTGCAGACCCGCAGCCACCCCAACAGCTTCGGCCGCCACCAGCTCTGCGCCGGCTGGGAGGCGATCGAGGAGATGGCCCTCCCCGACCACGCCGAGCGGATCGCCGGCGAGGCGGCGGCGCTGCTCACCGCCGACCCCTGCCCGGCGGGGCGGATGACCCTCATCCTCGACGGCACCCAGGCCGCCCTGCAGGTGCACGAGTCCTGCGGCCACCCCACCGAGCTCGACCGGGTGCTCGGCGACGAGGCGGCCTTCGCCGGCACCTCCTTCCTCATGCCCGAGCTGCTCGGCAGCTTCCGCTACGGCTCGGAGGCGGTGACCATCGTCGCCGACGCCACCTCCCCGCGCGGCCTCGGCACCTTCGGCTGGGACGACGAGGGGGTGCCCGCCGAGCGCACCGTGCTCGTCGACCGCGGGCTCTTCACCGGCTACATGTCCTCCCGCGAGACCGCCGCGCTCTTCGACCGGGAGAGCAGCGGCACGATGCGCGCCGACGGCTGGTCGCGGCTGCCGCTGATCCGGATGACGAACATCAACCTCGAGCCGGGCGGGTCGTCACTCGAGGAGATGATCGCCACCACCGAGCACGGCGTGTACCTGGAGACCAACCGGTCCTGGAGCATCGACGACCGCCGCCTCAACTTCCAGTTCGGCTGCCAGAACGGCTGGGAGATCCGCGACGGCCGCCGGGTGCGGCTGGTGCGCAACCCCCTCTACTCGGGCACGACCCCCGAGTTCTGGCGCTCCTGCGACGCCGTCGCCGGCCCCGACGAGTGGCGGATGTGGGGGGTGGTGAACTGCGGCAAGGGCGAGCCGATCCAGGTGATGCACGTCGGCCACGGCGCCGCCCCCTGCCGCTTCCGCGACGTGCGGGTCGGTCCCGCCTGATGCTGCGCCACTCCGCCGACGAGTGCCTGGCGCTCGCCGACGCGGTGCTCGCCGCCGTGCCCGACGGCGAGGCCG
The DNA here is from genome assembly GCA_036495095.1 of Candidatus Dormiibacterota bacterium. Taxonomy (NCBI): domain Bacteria; kingdom Bacillati; phylum Candidatus Dormiibacterota; species Candidatus Dormiibacterota bacterium. The sequence goes on from DASXNK010000185.1 coordinate 36,710, forward strand.
AGGTGCTGGTCACCGAGGACGACCTGGCGCTGACCCGCTTCGCCCGCAACACCGTCCACCAGAACGTCGCCGAGACCGGCCTCAGCCTCCGCCTCCGTCTGGTCGCGGCCGGCCGGGTCGGGGTGGCCGAGCTGCGCGGCGGGGGCGCCGACGCGATCGAGCGGCTGGTGCGCAACGCCGAGGAGGCGCGGCGGCTGGCCCCCGCCCAGGACGACCTCGCGCCCCTGGCCGAGCCCGACGGCGGTGACGGCCCCTGCGGCTGGAGCGACGCCACCGCCGGCGCCACCCCGGAGCAGCGTGCCGAGGGGGTGGCGACGGTGATCGCCGCGGCGGCGGCGCGGGGGCTCGAGGCCTTCGGCGCCTACAGCACCCGGGCGACCCAGCGCGCCGTGGTCAACAGCCGCGGCGTCCGCCGCCACGGGCGGGTCACCGCCGCCGGCCTCAGCGCGGTGGTCCGGGGCGACGAGGGGGCGGGGTACGCCGACCGCCACGCCGTCGACGCCGGCGACCTCGATCCCGCCGCGGCCGCGGACGAGGTCATCGAGACCGCCGAGCGCAACCAGGGCGCACGGCCGGCCGACCCCGGAGAGTACGAGGTGGTGCTGGCCCCGTACGCCGTCCGGGAGCTGGTCGCCCACCTCTCCCACATCGGCTTCAGCGCCCTCGCCGTCCAGGAGCGCCGCAGCTTCATGCGCGCCGGCGAGCGGCTGATGAGCCCCGGCGTCGGCATCCGCGACGACGCCGCCGACCCGCTGGCGCGGCCCTTTCCCTTCGACCACGAGGGGGTGAGCACCCGCCGGGTGACCTGCATCGAGCAGGGGGTCTGCCGCGACGTGGTCTACGACACCCCGACCGCGCTCCACGACGGGGTCGCCTCCACCGGACACGCCCTGCCCCAGCCGAACACGATCGGGCCCTGGGCCACCCACCTGGTCATGGACCCGGGCACGGCGAGGGTGCCCGAGCTCGTCGCCGGGGTGCGCCGCGGCCTCTACGTCACCCGGTTCTGGTACGTGCGGGTGGTCCACCCGCTGCGCACGGTGATCACCGGGATGACCCGCGAGGGCACCTTCCTGATCGAGGACGGCCGGCTCGGCGCGGCGGTGCGCGACCTGCGCTTCACCCAGTCGATCGTCGAGGCGCTGAGCCGGGTGCTCGGGATCAGCGACGAGCGCCGGCTCGAGCTCGGCGAGGACGGCAGCGCGGTGCTGGTGCCCTGGGTCCGGCTCGAGGGCTTCCGATTCACCTCGTGAGCGCCCACCGGTGACCACGGTCGCCCTGTTCGTCGGCGGCCTCCTCCTGATCGTGGTCGCCGCCGAGCTCTTCACCAACGCGGTGGAGTGGGCGGGGTTCCGCCTCGGGCTCGCCGCCGGCGCCACCGGCAGCCTGCTCGCCGCCCTGGGGACGGCGCTGCCCGAGACCACCGTCCCCCTGGTCGCGATCATCCGCGGCGGCGCCGACGCCGACGCGGTCGCGGTGGGGGCGATCGTCGGCGCCCCCTTCCTGCTCCTCACCCTCGGGGTGGCGATCACCGGCGCGGCGGTGGCGGCGCGGCGGCGCGACCCCCACCTCCATCCCGACATGGGCCAGCTGCGCCGCGACCTCGGCACCTTCCTCGCCGGCTTCGGGGTGCTGCTGATCGCCATCGCCCTGCCCCACGGGGTGCGGATCGCGCTCGCGGTGGGGCTGGTGCTCCTCTACGCGCGGCACGTCCGCGCCACCCTCTCCGGCAGCGACCCCGCCACCGAGCAGCCCGAGGCGCTCCACATCAGGCGGCGGTCGGAGTGCCCCTCGGGGCCGGCGATCGCCGTCCAGCTGGGCATCGCGGTGGCGATGCTGATCGCGGGCGCCGAGCTCTTCGTCCGCGCCGTCGAGCAGACCGGCCACGCCTTCCACATCTCGCCGCTGCTGCTCGCGGTGGTGGTGGTGCCGGTCGCCACCGAGCTGCCGGAGATGTTCAACAGCGTCCTCTGGGTGCGCAGCGGCGACGACGGTCTCGCCGCCGGGAACGTGCTCGGCGCGACCGCGTTCCAGGCCTGCCTCCCCGGCGCCCTCGGCCTCGCCTTCACCGACTGGACCCCCGGTCCGCTCGGGCTGGTCAACGGCATCCTCACCCTGCTCGCCGGCCTCTACACCCTCGGACTGCTCCACGACGGTCGCACCCGGGGCTCGCTGCTGATGCTGAGCGCGCTGCCGTGGGCGGGCTACCTGGTGCTGGTGCTGGCGGTCGGGTCACGCTTCCAGGCGGCCTGACCGGGGATGTCGAAAAATGCCGTCGCCCGATCGATGTCCAGGTAGGGCCCGGTCCACCGGGCGTCCAACCGGCAGCACGGAGACCACCACGATGCGGTTCATGATCATTCGCAGGGCCGACAGCAGGACCGAGGCCGGCGTCATGCCGAGCACCGAGGTCCTCGCCTCGATGCAGGCGTACATGGAGGAGCTCGGCAACGCCGGCGTTCTCCTCGACGGCGACGGGCTGCAGCCCAGCTCCAAGGGCGCGCGCGTCTCCTTCTCGAACGGCACGCCGACGGTGACCGACGGCCCCTTCACCGAGACCAAGGAGCTGATCGCCGGCTACTGCATCCTCCAGGTGAAGTCGCTGGAGGAGGCGATCGAGTGGGCTCGGCGCTGGCCCGCGAGCGACGGCGACGGGGAGCTCCAGCTCGAGATCCGCGGGTTCTTCGAGGCCGACGACTTCGGCCCCGAGCTCACCCCGGAGCTCCGCGAGGCCGAGCAGCAGCTGCGCGCCCGGGCCGGCGACCGGGGCTAGACCCCTACGGGGCCACCGGCACCCGGGCCACCGCCCGCGCCATCCCGGCCAGCTCGCGGAGCCGGTTCACGTTGGCGAGGTCGGGGCCGTGGCCGTCGCCGGGCACCTCGAGCACCCACGGCACCGAGGCCAGCCGGGGGTCGTTGATCATCAGCCCGAAGCCGGCGGTGCCGATGAAGCCCTCGCCGATGTTGGCGTGGCGGTCACGCATGCCGCCGAGCTCGACCCGGGAGTCGTTGGCGTGCACCAGCGCGAGCCGGTCGAAGCCGACCGCGGCCTCGAACCCGGCGAGCGCGGCCTCGACGCCGGCCGGGCGGGCGAGGTCGTAGCCGTGGGCGAACGCGTGGCAGGTGTCGAGGCAGACGCCGAGCCGCGGGTCGTCGCCGGCGACATCGAGGATGGCGCCCACCTCCTCGAAGCGGCAGCCGACGCAGCCGCCCTGGCCGGCGCTGTTCTCGACCAGCAGCCGGGCCGGGGAGGAGCTGCGGTCCAGCACCTCGCGGAGCGCCGCGCCGAGGGTGGGCAGCATCCGCTCGAACCCGGCGCCCTTGTGGGAGCCGGGGTGGAAGACCACCCCGTCGGCCCCCAGCCGTTCCGCCAGGTCCATGTAGCGGACCAGCGAGCCGACCGAGCGCTGGAGCAGCACCTCGTCGGAGGTGGCGAGGTTGATGAGGTAGACGGCGTGGAACCAGTGGCCGCGGAGGCGGGCGGCGGCGGCCTTCTCGCGGAAGGCCTCCGCCGTCGCCTCGTCGATGACCAGCGAGCGCCAGGTCTGGGGCTGTGACGGGTGGGTCTGGATGACCTCCGCGCCGATGCCCAGGGCAACGTCGACGGCCCGGTCGATCCCGCCGCGGGTGGAGACGTGGCCGCCGATCAGCACCTGGATCGAGTCCTCCCGCTGACCGAGACTACTGCTTCTGGAGGAAGCTGATCCCGTAGGTCTCGGGCTGGAGTCCGACCGCGGTCTGCCAGGCCTCGGCGATCGCCTCCGGGGTCCAGCGGCCCTCGGAATAGGCGACGCTGATCTCCTTGGGGTGCGACCAGAGGGCCAGCTTGTCGCCGCCCATGCCGATGCACTGGCCGGTGATGCCGGCGGCCTGGTCGCTGGCGAGGAACACCGCCAGTGGGGCGACGTCCTCGGGCAGCCCCATCCCCCAGCCCTTGCGGATGGTGTCGGGGATCGGCTGGCCGTTCTCGGCGGCCTCGACGATCCCGCCCATGCCGGGGATGCTCGCCACCATCCGGGTGAGCGCGTTGGGGACGATCGCGTTCGCGGTGATGTTCAGCCGGGCCAGCTCCATCGCCCAGGTGCGCGCGAACGCGGCGATGCCCGCCTTGGCGGCGGCGTAGTTGGTCTGGCCGAAGTTGCCGCGCTGGCCGGCGATCGAGGAGACCACGAGGATGCGGCCGCCCTCGCCCTGCTCCCTCATCCGGTTCACCGCGGCGCGGACGCAGGTGAAGGTGCCGCGGAGGTGGGTGGAGATGACCGAGTCGAAGTCGTCGTCGGTCATCTTCCAGAGCACCCGGTCGCGGAGGATCCCGGCGTTGGTGCACATGATGTCGAGCCGCCCGAAGGCCTCGACGGCGCGCCCGACGAGCTGGTCGGCGGCCTCGGCGGTGCCCACCGGAACCACCTCGGCGACGGCGCGGCCGCCGGCGTCGGTGATCGAGGTCACCGCCTCCTGGGCGACGTCGGCGTCGACATCGTTCACCACCACCGCCGCGCCGGCGTCGGCGAGTGCCCTGGCGTAGGCCCGGCCGATCCCCCGGCCGCTGCCGGTCACCACCGCCACCTTCCCGTCGAGCGAGATCGTCATGGGATTCCGTGTCTCCTGGTCGAGGGGTCCTGCGGCCGCGGTTCGCCCCTCGGACGCTCGCCACGCCTGGCCGCGGGCACCCCGGAAGGCGGCGCCCGGACGATCAGTGTGACGGACTCGGCTCGATGCGTGACTTGGCGCGAGTGGCGCGATCCAGGAGCAGCTCCCGCTCTCGGGCGTTCTGGGTCAGCGACGCCGCGCGCTCGAACTCGGCCCCCGCCTCGGCGTCCCGGCCGAGCCGGGCGAGCAGGTCACCGCGCACCGCGGGCAGCAGGTGGTACGCCCGGAGGGACGGCTCGGCGGCCAGCCCGTCGACGATCTCGAGGCCGGCCGCGGGACCGACGGCCATCGCCACCGCGACCCCGCGGTTGAGCTCC
>DASXNK010000186.1 GCA_036495095.1 Candidatus Dormiibacterota bacterium
GCGATCGCCCGGCAGGTGCGCCGGCGCACGGTTCAGGTGGTGGTGTTTCGACCCAGCGCCACCAGTGCGAAGATCCAGATGATCGCGAGCGCGAGCTGGGCGGCGGCGGGCGCCGTCATCGCCTCGGCGCCCGGGCGTCGACGTGACGTGGCATGGGCGGTTCTCCTCCCGGTGCGCAACTTCTCACAGGAGCCGGTGTCCGGTGCGGATTCGGTGGACACGATAGGGGGCGATCGGGTTCGGCCGTATGCAGGAAACCGAGAATTTCCCGCAGCCCCGATTGCAACTTCCTGAGAGACGCGCGGGTGTCAGTGCGACCGGCGAGCCACCCGCCTCGCGGAGCCTTCCCGTCCGAGCAGCGAGCGTGCCGCGGCTCCCCGGCGCCGTGCGCGACAGCCCGAGATCACCGGAGGGGTGTCGAGGTGGGCGATGTCCGCCGCGGTCTCGGCGACGAGCTCCCGGACCAGTGCGGTGACGGGCGCCAGGGCCCGCGACCGGTGGAACGTGTCGAGCGCCAGGTCGAGGTCCTTGCGGAGGTCGCGGGCGGCGAAGAGCGTGAGCTCGTGCCAGCGGTCGACGAACCCGGTCCGGCGCATCTCGAGCCACGGCACCTGGCGGGCGAGCACCCAGAAGACGTCCCTGGGGTCGAGGTTCGCTGCCTCGCCGGCGGTCTGCAGCTCGGCAGCGGACATGATCACCGCCGCGACCATGCTGCTGGCCACCAGCTTGAGGCGCGCTCCGCTGCCCAGCGGGCCGACGTGGCGCACCTCGCCGAGCAGCCGGAGCAGGGGTCGGACGTGCTCGACGTCGGCGGGCGCGCCCCCGGCGAGGATCGTGGCCCCTCCGCGGAGCACCACCGCCGGAGCACCGAGGATGGGCGCGTCGATCAGGGTCGAGCCGGTCGCTGCGAAGCGCGCCTCGAACTCCGCCAACAGGTCGGGTCCCGACGTGCTCATCTCGACGAAAACCTGCCCGCGGGCGGCGGCGAGCGCGCCCGCGGGACCGCCATAGGCGGCGCGCACGGCGTCGGCGCCGGTCAGGCTGGTGATGACGACCCCGGCGTCGCGCACCGCGTCGGCAGGTGTGGCGACGACAGATCCGACACCCACCCGCTCCGCGCGAGCTCTGGTCCGGTTCCAGAGGACGGGCACGAGGCCGGCCCCGGCGAGGCGACGGGCGAGGGCGGACCCCATCCGTCCGGTGCCGAGAATGGCGACCTCCATGGCGGTGGACGACCTCGGGGTGGGGATGGACATATCTCGATATCAAACTACTCCATGTTGTAGCACTTTGTCAAGAAGCTTGATATCGAACTACCAACCGCCCGCCGATCCACCCCGGGTCACGGTTGGGATCCTCGCGCCGGCCGGTCAGTGCAGGGGCAGTGGCTGCCCCGAGCCTGAGGCGGAGCGCTCCTCGTAGATGCCGGCGAGGGCGCGCAGCAGCGCCGGGCAGTCACCGCTGAACGACGAACCGTGCATCACCGCGAGCGTGCGTGGCGCGAGGTCCGCGAGCTGCCGGTAGGTCGGTGCGATCGCGGGGCCGAGAGACGTCTGCCGGAACATGTCCTCGGCCTGGACGGCAGCCTCGAGGAGGTCGCCGTCGGTGACCGCCGGTCCGTCGCCGATCTGGGTGCACAGATCGCCGCAGAAGAGCGTGCCGGTCTCCTGCTCGAAGAGCACGTGCGACTCCCAGTTGTGGGGCACGTGGGGCGTCGACACCTCGAGCACCCGGCGCTGCAGAGCCGCGCCGCCGAGCTCGAGCACCTCGCCGTCGGCGAGCGGGCGCGGTGGCCGGTCGCAGTGGTCGTTCAGCGAGAGCATGCAGCCGAGGGCGCCATGGGTCACCTCGGCGTGCGGTGCCACCGCGAGGAAGTCGTTGACGGAGCCGCACTCGTCCGCCTCGAGGTGGGCGAACGCGATCCAGCGCAGCCGCTCCACCGGCATGATCCGCTCGACGGCCTCGCGCACCAGCGGGAACAGCGCCCGCATCCCCGTGTGATAGAGCAACGGCTCCTCGGCGTCGACCAGGAACTGGTTGAAGGTGAAGCCGCCGGGCGCGACCTCGGCGATGCAGGTCGAGATCCTGTAGATCCGGTCGGCGATCTGGTCGACGCGTGTCTCCATTGCGCTCCTCCCTGGGACCCTGCTCACCGGCATCTTCTCACAGCTCTGTAATGTGGGCTTCGCACAGCGGGCGCCTCACGCCCCCGCGCGGGCTACCGGGTGTCGGGTGAGCCGACCCTCTGACGCGACGGGACCACGGTCTCGGGCCGTGGGGGCGGGGTCATGTCGATGCCCTCGCGGCCGCGCTTGAGCTCCCAGAACGTGCCCAGCCGCACCAGGGTGCGCCAGGCGTCGAAGAGCTCGAGCGCCTCCTCGCCGGTGGGCACGGGAGCCACCACCGGCCCGAAGTAGACGCTGCCGTCGATCCCGACCAGCGGCGTCCCGACGTCCTCGCCGGTCCGGCTCAGCGCCTCCGACATCGAGGCCCGGATGGCGTCGTCGAGACTCTCGTCGTCGAGCGCGGCGGCGACCGACGGGTCGGCGCCGAGGGCGCCGAGGACGGCGGCGACGTCGATGTCCTGGGCGTCGACGCCGTCGTGGTGGATCTGGGTTCCGACCTCGGTGTAGAAGCGCTCGATCAGGTCGCTCCTCCCCTCCGCACGAAGCCGCTCGGCCACGCGGAGCATGCGGTGCGTCGCCACCACCGGGGCGCGGTACTGCTCGGGGACGTTCTCGGCGCCGCCGTTCTTCTCCAGCAGGCTGATGCTGCGCCAGCGGATGGTCAGGTTGCGGAGGGGGGCGACACCGAGCAGCCAGCGCGAGGTGCGCCAGCAGAAGGGGCAGGCGGGATCGAACCAGAAGTCGATGTCCATGACTCGATTGTGACCCACCGGTCCGGTTTGCCGTCCGCACGCCGCCGCGGTCTACGGGCGGAGCGGCGGGCGGCGCAGGGCGGCGAGCTGCCGGTCGATCTCGGCGTCGAGCGCCTGCTGGTGCGCGGAGTCGCCGAGGGTGTCGATCCGACCCCGGGCCTTGGTGCGGGCGGCGTCGTGGGACGCCGAGCGGGCGCGGGCCTGGCGGTGGCGGAGCTCGGCGGCCTCACCCTCGGCGTCGGTGGCGGCCTGGGTCGCGTTCTCGACCACGAGCGGCCTGGCGGTCTCGGTGTGATGGCGCGCCTCGGCGTCGGCCTTCTCGCGCTCGGCGTATCGACCTCCGCGCCATCCACACGTGCTGCACGTCGCGCGGTGTGAGGCGCCGGGGATGAACCCGCCGGTGCTGGCGGTCACGGTCACGGTGTGTCCGGTCATGTGGCTCCTACCCCAGCGCGGCGCCGTGCGTGAGCGAGGAGATCCTGTCTCCGGGGCGAGCCTAACATATCCGTAATGTTGTGACCCGAAGGGTTCGGTGGGGTAGCCTGTCCGCTCCATGAGCCGCACCGCGCGGGTCACCCAAGGTGAGGGAAGGCATGGCGAACGAGGAGCTCGACGACACCACCGCCGCCCTGATCGGACACGCGCTGGTGCGCTATCTGGTCGACGACGATCCCGCCGGCATCGCGCGGTACATCCCGGACCTCGACCCCACCGTCGTGGATGACGCCAAGGCGGCACGCATCGGGCACACGATGGTCGACCTGCTGCGGAACTTCAGCCTCGTCTGAGTGATCCATCCGGCGCCCGGCGCCCGTATCAGTGGACGCCCCCCCGGAGCCCTGGGCGCCGCGCCCAGGGCTCCACTCCCTCCTCGAAGGGCGTAGGCTGGAGATCGAGTCGGGCTTCGGAGGGACGTCCATGGCGATCAGCGACGGGAGCACCAGGACCGCCGCGGCGGCCATCCAGGACATGCCGCGGCCGCCCTGGCACGGGGTCAACCACCTCGCACTGGTCACCCCGGACATGGACGCGACCGTCCGCTTCTACCACGGGGTCCTCGGGATGCGGCTGGTCGCCACCCTGATGGCGGGGCCGATGCGTCACTACTTCTTCGAGATCGCCCCGGGCAACTGCGTGGCCTTCTTCGAGTGGCAGGGGGCGGACACCTTCTGCAAGCCCGCGGGCTGGCGTGTGGAGCAGCCGCTCCAGCTCGACCACCTCTCCTTCAACCTCCCCGACCACGAGGCGCTGCTCGACCTGCACGCCCGCCTCGAGGAGGCCGGCGTCGAGGTGACCGAGGAGATCGACCACGGCTTCATCCACTCGATCTACTTCACCTATCCCAACGGCATCGCCCTCGAGGCCAGCTACTGGCTCGAGGACGCGACCGCGAAGCCCGAGAGCGACCGCAGCTCCTTCAGCGATCCCGACCCGGTGGCCGCGGTGCGCGAGCTCCAGGCCGCCGGACGGCTCGACTGGATGCCCGCCACCGACCTGGTGCCCCAACCGCGCGGGGTCGCCTGACCTAGCGTCCGGCCAGCCGGCGGACGGCGCTCCGCGCCACCAGCAGGGCGACGATGGCGACCAGCTGGCCGCCGAGGGCGATGCGGGTGACGTCGACCGCCGGCCGCCAGCTCACCTCGCCGTCGCGGATCACGTAGACGCCGACCGGGCGGGCCTCCAGCCCGAAGCCGCCGCCGCTGCCGCTCCCCTCGGTCGGGTTGCCACCGCCGCCGCCTCCGCCGCCCCCTGCCACCCGCGCGACCGGGACGACGAGGACGCCGTCGCGCTCGTACGGCTCGCCGAACACCTGGCGGACGGTCAGGGTGTCGCGCACCCTGTCGAGGATCTCCTCCGGGCGCATGGATCTCCCTCCGCTGCCTGGATCCGGGTCCCGAGGGTACCGCTCCCGTCCCGCCCCCGGGCCGGGCTCCGGCCCGCTTCGCGGACAATCGGAGCGATGACCGAACCGCGCGGCCGCGGCCCCGGGCGGCCGGCGCTCCGGCTCGCCAACGACGATCCCCTGCTCGCCGGCGCCGTGACCGAGGCGGAGCGGCGGGCCCGGCGGCGGCTGCTGCGCGCGCTCCTCGACGAGGGCGTGCCCCGGGAGGAGCTGCTCGGCGCCGTCGAGGCCGACCGGCTCTCGCTGCTGCTCACCGACCTCACCCTGCGGGGCGGCCGCAGCTACAGCGACGCCACCCTGGAGCGGCGCGCCGGGCTGACCCGGGAGCAGCTCGACGACCACCGCCGCGCCGCCGGGCTGTCGCCGGTGCAGGAGATCACCTCGGCCGACCTGGCGGCCGCCTCCGCGCTCGGCCGGCTGCTCGCCGCCGGGGTGGCCCCCGAGGACATCGTCGAGGTCTCCCGGGTGGCCGGCCAGGGGGTCTCGAGCATCGCGCGGGCGATCACCCGGGTGGCGTCCCGGCTCCTGGTGCGCGCCGGCGACAGCGAGCTCGACGTCAGCCGCCGATACGCCCAGGCGGCGGAGGTCTTCTTCCCCCTGGTCACCGCCCTCGGCGTCTACCAGTTCCGCGGCCACCTGCGCGAGGCGCTGCAGCAGGAGGCGGTGGGCCGGGCCGAGCGCGAGACCGGCGGGGTGCGCGGGGCGCGGGACGTCTGCGTCGCCTTCGCCGACCTGGTCGGCTTCACCCGGCTGGGCAACCGCGTCCACGCCGACGAGATCGGCCGCGTCGCCGGCCGGCTGGTGACCCTCTCCTACGAGCTGGTCCATCCGCCGGTCGCGATCGTCAAGACCATCGGCGACGCGGTGATGCTGGTCTCCCCCGAGCCGGTGCCCATGGTCGAGGCGCTGCTGCGGCTCGTCGACACCGTGGACGCCGAGGGCTCGGACTTCCCCCAGCTCCGCGCCGGGATCGCCTGCGGCCCCGCCGTCGAGGTCGGCGCCGACTGGTACGGGCACGCGGTGAACCTGGCCAGCCGGCTCACCGCCGCCGCCCGGCCCGGCTGCGTGGTGGGCACCCCGGAGGTGCGGGCGGCGACCGCGGACCAGTTCCGCTGGTCGCGCGCCCTCCCCCGCCACCTCAGGGGGGTGCGCGGAGCCGTGTTCACCGCCCGGGTGCGGGCCCGCCCGGCGCCGGACGCCGGCTGAGCCCCGCTCCGGGGCTCACCGCCGACCGCACCGGCATACACTGGCGTGAGGCGCGACCCGCCCATCGGACGGCGGTGCGGGTGCTCGGGAGGGAGCATGGCGACGGTCACCGGCGAGCGATCGACGGCTCTCCGCCCCGCGGCGGCGGGCCCCGCCGCAGGCGCCACGGCGGCCACCGGGGCCGCCGACTGGACCGTGGCCGCCCTCGGCTGCTGGGTGGTCGGCGGGGGCTACCTCGACGTCTGGGCGCACTCCAACCTGCGCCTCGCCGACACCTTCCTCACCCCCTGGCATGCCGTGCTCTACTCGGGGATGCTCGCCACCGCCGGGTATCTGCTCGTGCTCCGCCGCAGCCGTCTCGCCCGCGGCCTCGGCTGGGACCGGGCCAGCGGCTACGGGCTCTCCCTCACCGGTTGCGGGCTCTTCGCGCTGTCGGGCGCCGCCGACGGGGCGTGGCACACCGTCTTCGGGATCGAGACCGGCGTCAACGGCCTGATCAGCCCGCCCCACGTCCTCCTCACCCTCAGCACCGGCCTGATCGTCAGCGGGCCACTGCGGGTCGCCTGGCGCTCCGAACGGGGCCACGCCTCCTGGCCGGCGGTGATCTCGGCGGCGCTGCTGCTCAGCGTGCTCACCTACCTCACCCAGTTCGACCACCCGCTCAGCAACCTCTGGGCGGCGGGCGACGCCCCGCCCGCCGTGCTCGGGGTGCGCCCCCGCGAGATCCAGCTCGGGATCCTCGGCGTCCTGCTCCAGACCGGCCTGCTCGCCGGGCTGGTGCTGCTGCTCGTCGCCCACCTGAGGCTGCCCCGGGGATCGCTCCTCGTGATCCTCGGGATCAACGGCTTCCTGATCACCGCGGTCGACCACATCGGGGTGCTCGCCCTCCTCGCCGTGGCGATGGGCGCGCTCGGCGAGGTGCTCCTGGGAGTGCTGCGGGTGGAACCCGGGCGGCGCGGCCGGCTGCGCCTCTTCGCGGCGACCTGGACGGCGGGTCTCTACATCCTCTACTTCCTCGAGCTGCAGGCCTGGCGGGGGGTGTGGTGGCCCACCCACGTCTGGACCGGGACGATCCTGCTTGCGGCCGTGGAGGGCTGGCTGATCAGCTACCTGGTGGCCCCCACGCCGCGACCGGGGATCTCCGAGGGTCCCTGAGGTCGCAGATGTGCACCGAATGGCTGTTCCCGGACGTTTCTCACTTAAGATGCCGATTACGCCGTGCGATCATGCCGGCGCCGGGCCAGGCGGTGGTTCGGTCCGTGCCTCCGTCCCGGGGCCGGGGGCATGGGCAGGGTCAGGGCATTGGGGGCCGGAGTGAGCCTCGGCATGGATACCCCGGCGGGAGCGGCGAACGCGACCAAGGAGTGGCTGAAGACTCAGCACGCCATTGCGGTCGGCCGCTGGATCGCGGTCGCCGTCGGCTTCGGCCTGGCCTTCGCGATCCAGGCCAATCTCAAGGAGAACCAACCCGCCCCCATCTCGCGCCCGGGACTGGTGGCGATGACCATCGTCCTCGCCGCCTACAACGCGGTTGCGTTCTTCGGCCTGGAACGGATTTGCGGCCGCTCCAAGGTTCTGGCGGAGCGCGTGGTGGGAGCCTTCATCGTCGGCGACTTCCTCATCTGCGCCGGGTGGGTGCTGCTGCTCAGCAACAACCACTTCAATACGGGCTTTGCGCTCTTCTGCGTCATCGCCATCGAGGTCGCGGTCAACTATCCGCAGAGCTGGCGGATCGCGGCCCTGTTCCTGACGGGGTACGCGGGCACCCTCATCGCCTCGCGACTCATCGGCCAGTTCCACGGCGAGCCGATCATCTTCCACATTCACTGGGATGAGATCGGATTCCGTCTCTTCGTCGTCGTCACGGTGTCCTTCCTCACCACCGCGATCACCCGCGAGCGCGAGAAGCTGCGCCAGCTCGCCGAGGCGCGTTCGGTCACCGATGCGCTCACCGGGCTGGGCAATCGCCGGGCGCTCGACACCCGCCTCGCCGAGGAGGTCGTCCGCGCCGAGCGCATCGGCTACCCGCTCACCGTGCTCCTCGCCGACGTCGACAACTTCAAGACCTACAACGACACCTACGGGCACCGCTTCGGCGACGAGATCCTCCGGGTGATCGGCCGGGTGCTCCAGACCCAGGGTCTGCGCCAGGGCTCGGACCACGCCTACCGCTACGGCGGCGAGGAGTTCCTGGTGCTCCTCCCCGGCACCGGCGGCAGCGACGCGCTCGAGGTCGCCGAGCGGCTGCGCGAGGCGATCCGGTCCGAGACCGCCACGATCCGGCTGCCCCAGGGCCCGGTGCCGGTCACGGTGAGCGTGGGGCTCGCCGTCTATCCCACCGACGCCGCCACCGCCGACGAGGTGGTGCAGCGCGCCGACTCCGCCCTCTACAAGGCCAAGGAGAAGCGCGACCGCGCGGTC
>DASXNK010000187.1 GCA_036495095.1 Candidatus Dormiibacterota bacterium
GCCGGCGCCGTACGCCTTGCGCAGGACCACGCAGATGCGCGGCACCGAGCAGTCGGCCAGCGCCTGCAGGAACTTGGCGCCGTGGCGGATGATCCCCGCCCTCTCGACCGCGCTGCCGACCATGAAGCCGGGCACGTCGCAGAGGAAGAGGAGCGGCAGGCCGTAGGCGTTGCACAGCTGCACGAACTGCGCGCCCTTGTCCGACGAGTCGCCGGTGAGCACCCCGCCCTTGCGCATCGGCTGGTTGGCGACCACCCCGACGGCGCGTCCCTCGAGGCGTGCGAAGGCGGTGATCAGCTCCGGCGCGAAGCGCTGCCGGTGCTGGAAGACGCTGTCCTCGTCGAGGAGCCCGTCGAGCACCCGGCGCACGTCGAAGGCGGAGCCGTGCTCCTCGGGGACGACCGTCGACAGCGGTGGCCCCGGCCGCGGTGCCCGCGGCTCGAAGCCCGGCACCTCCGCCTCCCAGTGCTGGGGCAGGTACTCGAGGTAGCGCCGCACCGCCGCCAGCGCCGCGTCCTCGTCGGCGGCGAGGTGGTCGCCGAGGCCGCTCACCTCGCAGTGCATGCGGGCCCCGCCCATCTCCTCCGCGGTCACCTCCTCCCGGGTCGCCATCTCCACCATCCGCGGCGAGCCCAGGTAGGCGGAGGCGTGCCCGTCGAGCATGATCACCGCGTCGCAGAAGGCGGGCATGTAGGCGGCGCCGGCGGGGGAGGAACCGAGCAGCACGCAGATCTGGGGGATGCGCCCGCTCATCCGGCACTGGGTGAGGAAGATCCGCCCGGCGTGCTGGCGGTCGACGAAGAGGTCGAACTGCTCGTCGAGCCGTGCCCCCGCGGAGTCGACGAGGTAGACGATCGGGCACCGGGACCGCTCCGCCTCCTCCTGCTGGCGGTAGATCTTGCGGATCGTCTGCCGGCCCCAGCTCCCCGCCTTCACGGTGGCGTCGTTGGCGACCACGCACACCGGCCGCCCGCCCACCGTGCCGATGCCTGTGACCACGGCGTCGGCGGCGAGGCCCTCGTCCATGGTGCGGGCGAGCAGGCCGTTCTCCACGAAGGATCCGGGGTCGATCAGAGCGGCGACGCGGTCGCGGGCGAAGCGCCGGCCGGCGGCCCGGTGCGCCTCGCGGGCGGTGTGCGACCCCCCCTGCATGGCCCGGGCGGTGCGCCGGCGCAGCTCGCCGAGGGAGGCGGACTCGGGCTCGGGCTCGGTCATCTCTCGCTCTCTGCGCCGCCGCGCGGAATGGAGGGGGCCTCCCCCGGGCCATCAGCTCCCTCGTCGCCGACAGCCGTCCCCCCTGGCAGCTCGATGCCCAGGAGGATGGTGGCGAACGCCTTCCCGGTCTGGTCGAAGCGCAGGGTGCGCGAGGCGCCGCCGCCGAGGGCGTTGTGGAGCACCACGTTGAGCGCCTGGATGCGGGGCATCTCGAAGATCTCGATCTCCCCCCGGACGATGCCGCCGAGGTGGGCGCGCACCAGCTCGGGGGTGAGCCCGCGGCGGAGCCGCTGCCAGGCGGCCTCGTCCTTCGCGAGCAGGCCCACGTTGGCGGTGTCGCCCTTGTCGCCGGAGCGCCCGAAGGCGAGGTCGCGGACCAGGGTCATCGCCCCGCCTCGAGCATGCTCACCCGCACCTGGGGCTGCACCGCGTCGCGCGGCACCAGGGTGGGCCAGAGCGCGATGACCTCGCGCGGCCGCATCGGCGAGCCGAAGGCGGTGCCGGCGGCGCCCAGCCCCCAGACGTGGGTGATCTCCCGGCGCGCCGCCTCCGCCCCGGCGCGGGTGGCGGTGTGGACCGCGAAGCGCAGGCAGATCTCGGCGGGATCGGCGGGCGCCGCCGGCGCGGCCACGCCGTGGAGGCTGTTCACCCCGAGCCGGTCGACGCGCAGCTCCAGCGGATCCACCCCGGCGACGCTCAGCCGCTCCTCGAACAGCCGCCGGGCGAACTCGGCCCGGCCGTTCGCGTCCGGCCAGGGCACCACCACCAGGCCCTCGGCGATCCAGCCGTCGCGGTAGCCGATCAGCGCCTTGAGGGTGTCGGGTCGGGGCCGGCCGCGCATCCCGCTGACCCGGACCCGGTCGGGCCCCTCCTCGGCCAGCTCCACCTCGGTGAAGTCGGCGACGGCGTCGGGCATCAGGTAGCGGGCGGGGTCGTGGATCTCGTAGACGAGCTGTTCCTTGACCGTCCAGCGGTTGACCATCCCGCCCGAGCCGGGAAGCTTGGTGATCACCGCCTCGCCGCTCTCCGCCACCTCGGCGATCGGGAAGCCGATCTCCCAGGGCCGCTCCACCGTGGCGAACTGCGAGGACATGCCCCCGGTGGCGCAGGCGCCGCACTCGAGCAGGTGGCCGACGATCACCGCGGCGCCGAGCCGGTCCCAGTCGGGGTCGTCGAAGCTCCAGCCGAACTCGTGCATCATCGGCCCGACGAAGAGCGCGTTGTCCGAGCAGCGGCCGGTCAGGACCAGGTCCGCCCCCTGCGCCAGCGCCTCGACGATGCCCTCCGAGCCGAGGTAGGCGGTTGCCGACACCACCCGGCCGGCGATGCGGTCGAGATCGGGCTCGCCGGTGTCGAGGTTGCCGAGGCGGAGCCCGTCGCGCCGCCAGCCGTCGATGCGGTCGGTGACGTCGTCGCCCTCGACCACGCCGAGCCGCAGCCGCGGCCAGCCGCGGTCCCCGGCGCGGGCGCACACCGCCTCGGCCGCCGCCCGCGGGTTGGCGCCGCCGCCGTTGGTGACGATCCGGATGCCCCGATCGGCGGCGGGCGGCCAGACCCGGTCGAGGTAGGGGACCAGGTCCTCGATCCAGCCCCGGGAGGGATCCCGGAGCCGCTGGCGCTGGAGCAGCGCCATGGTCAGCTCGGCGAGGAGGTCGACCCCGAGATAGGAGATGTCGGCGTGGCGCACCAGCTCCACCGCCGGCTCCACCGCGTCGCCCCAGTACGCGGCCCCCGCGCCCAGCTTGAGGGTCGCCGCCGCCATGCCTCGCTCCCCGCTCCCAGGTCGAACGTCCGTTACAGAGTAGGAACGGGCGGCATGGGAAGTCAACCGGGACCTCTCAGCCGCCGATCACCGGATACCGCTTCCGCAGCGTCACCACCCTCTCCGCCGAGGCGCGCACCGCGGCGGGGGAGACCCTGCCGGCGACGATCGCAGCCCGCATCGCATCGACCGCCTGGGCCTCGAAGGCGGGGTCTCCGTTGGAGAGGAGCATGAGGTCGTTGCCCGCCTCGAGGGCGGCGACCGCGGCCTCGGGAAGGGTCATCCGCGCCTGGATGCCGCCCATGCTCAGCGAGTCGGTGATGATCACCCCGCCGAAGTGGAGCCGCTCGCGGAGCATCGCGACCACCGGCGGGGAGAAGACCGCCGGGGTGCCGGTGGGGTCGAGCCCGGGCACCACCAGCTCGGTGGTCATCACCGCGTCGGTGCCCGCGTCGATGCCGGCGCCGATCGCCCGGGCGTGGGTGGCGAGCCACTGCGGCTCGGTCATCGGGTCGGTCGGGAGGGCCTTGTGGGGGTCGCCGGCCTGGCCGCCGAGGCCGGGGAAGTGCTTGACCGTCGAGCCGACGCCGCCGTCGTGGAGGCCGGCCACCGCCGCCGCCACCAGCGGTCCCACCACCGCCGGCGTCGAGCCGTAGGCGCGGTCCCCGATGACCCCGTCGGCGGGATTGGTGCGCAGGTCGCTGACCGGGGCGAGGTCGAGGCCGACCCCGAGGGAGCGGAGCCCGCGGGCGGTGGCGGCCATCGCCTCGCGCACCGCCGCCGGGCCGCGGGCTCCGAGGGATTCCGCGCTCGGCAGCGGCGGCACCCCGTCGGCCACCGCCGAGGCCTGCCCCCCCTCCTGGTTGAGGCAGACGAGCAGCGGCGCCGGCAGGCCGGCCTCACGGCCGAGGGCGCCGAGCTCGGAGGTGAGGCGGCGGAGACCGGCGGCGCCGACGAAGTTGGAGGGCAGGAGCACGACCGTCCCGACCTTGTCGTCGACGATCAGATGGCGCAGCGCCGGGGTGACCTCGCGCCCCGAGAAGGCGACCCCGACGATCTGGCCGAGGGCCATGGTGAGATCGGCGGGGGCGGCGGTGGGCGTGCCCGGAACCGCGGCGGAGGGCCGCGGCGAGATCGCCGGGGTGGCCACGGCGGCAGGCGAGGAGCCGCAGGCGGTGAGCAGCAGTGCGAGCCCGAGCACCCCCCGGCGGAGTGGGCGGCGCCCGCGGGCGACGGGGAGGGTGGCCACGGCGGGCGAGTCTATGCTCTGAGCGCTGACGCGCTCAATGGAGGGGGGCCCCGCCACGCGCCGCCGGCATCGCTGCTAGAATCCCCCGTCGCGCCACTTGCGCACCCTCGTTCGCGTGCCCGTCGGCCGGGCACGCGATCACCATGTCCCGGGAGACACGTGCCCACCATCCAGCAGCTGGTCCGCAAAGGCCGGTCGCGCATCATCAAGAAGACCAAGGCGCCGGCCCTCAAGGGGTCGCCTCAGCGCCGTGGCGTCTGTGTGCGCGTCTACACCACCACCCCCAAGAAGCCCAACTCGGCCCTCCGCAAGGTGGCGCGTGTCCGGCTGACCAGCAAGGTCGAGGTGACCGCGTACATCCCCGGGATCGGTCACAATCTCCAGGAGCACTCGGTGGTGCTGGTCCGCGGCGGCCGCGTCAAGGACCTCCCCGGCGTCCGCTACCACGTCATCCGCGGAACGCTGGACACGGCCGGAACCCGCAACCGCAAGCAGGGCCGTAGCAAGTACGGCGCCAAGCGGGAGAAGACCGCCGGAAAGTGACCGGCGGCGCCCCCCGCGCCACCCCCGTCCCCGCCTGACGCGTCCCTGCGGACGCCAGCCTCGGGACCGGGACCTGATATCAGCCCTTCAACCTCTGAGGATCGAACGACCCCATGCCTCGCCGCCAGCGCATCACCAAGCGGACCATCGTCCCCGACCCCATCTACGGGAACGTCGGGCTGGCGAAGTTCATCAACTGCCTGATGCTCTGCGGCAAGAAGAGCGTCAGCGAGGGCATCGTCTACGACGCCTTCGAGAAGATCCGCCGCTCCTCGCGCCGTGAGCCTCTCGACGTGTTCGACACCGCCCTGCGCAACGTCACCCCGATCCTCGAGGTCAAGCCGAAGCGGGTGGGCGGCGCCACCTACCAGGTGCCGGTGGAGATCCGCCACGACCGCCGCGCCGCGCTGGCGCGCCGCTGGCTGATCCGCTACGCCCGGTCGCGCAACGGCAAGAGCATGGCCGACAAGCTCGCCGCCGAGCTCATGGACGCCGCCAACGGCGTGGGAGCCTCCATCAAGCGGAAGGAGGACACCCACAAGATGGCCGAGTCCAACAAAGCGTTCTCCCACTTCAGGTACTGAGCCGCAGCATGCCTCCCGCCACGGCGACGCGCGCCTTCCCGCTCGAGAAGACTCGAAACATCGGGATCATGGCGCACATCGACGCCGGCAAGACCACCACCACCGAGCGAGTCCTCTTCTATACGGGCCGCATCCATCGCATGGGTGAGGTCCACGAGGGCGCCGCGACGATGGACTGGATGGTCCAGGAGCAGGAGCGCGGGATCACCATCACCTCGGCCGCCACCGCCGCGGAGTGGCGCGGCCACCGTATCAATATCATCGACACGCCCGGGCATGTGGACTTCACCGTCGAGGTCGAGCGCAGCCTCCGGGTGCTCGACGGGGCGGTCGCGGTCTTCGACGCCGTGGCCGGTGTCGAGCCCCAGTCGGAGACGGTCTGGCGCCAGGCCGACCGCTACAACGTGCCCCGGATCTGCTTCATCAACAAGATGGACCGCACCGGGGCCGACTTCTTCGCCTCCGTCGAGTCGATCAAGGCGCGCCTCGGGGCGAACCCGATCCCGGTGCAGCTGCCGATCGGCGCGGAGTCCGACTTCCGGGGCATCGTCGACCTGATCAACCGGGTGGCGATCCTCTACGCCGACGACCTCGGCACCACCATCGAGCGCAAGGACATCCCCGCGGGGATGGAGGCCGACGTCGAGAAGTACCGCAAGGTGATGCTCGAGGCCGCCGCCGAGAGCGACGACGAGCTGATGGTGAAGTACCTCGACGGCGAGGAGCTCACCCACGACGAGATCGTCCACGGCCTGCGCGCCGGCACCGTCGCCACCCGGCACGTGCCCGTGCTCTGCGGCTCGGCACTGAAGAACAAGGGCGTCCAGCCGATGCTCGACGCCGTCGTCGACTTCCTGCCCTCGCCGCTCGACAAGCCGCCGATCGAGGGGATCAACCCCAAGGACGGCTCGCTGTCGGCGCGCGCGGTCAGCGACGACGAGCCCTTCGCCGCGCTCGCCTTCAAGATCATGACCGACCCCTTCGTGGGCAAGCTCACCTTCTTCCGGGTCTACAGCGGGGTGCTGAAGAGCGGCTCCTACGTCTACAACCCGGTCCGCGAGGAGCGCGAGCGGGTGGGCCGCATCCTCCAGATGCACGCCAACCACCGCGAGGAGATCGAGGAGGTCCGCACCGGCGACATCGCCGCCGCCATCGGTCTGCGCAAGACCATGACCGGCGACACCCTGTCCGCCGAGCAGCACCAGCTGGTGCTGGAGTCGATCAACTTCCCCGACCCGGTCATCTCGGTGGCGATCGAGCCGAAGACGAAGATCGACCAGGACAAGATGGGCATCGCCCTCCAGAAGCTCTCCGAGGAGGACCCGACGTTCCGGGTCCGCACCGACGACGAGACCGGCCAGACGGTCATCTCGGGCATGGGCGAGCTCCACCTCGAGATCATCGTCGACCGCCTGCTGCGCGAGTTCAAGGTCGACGCCAACGTCGGCAAGCCGCAGGTGGCCTATCGCGAGACCATCACCCGGAAGGCGCACGGCACCGGCCGCTTCGTCCGCCAGACCGGCGGCCGCGGCCAGTACGGCCACGTCGAGCTCGAGCTGGAGCCCAACGAGATGGGCAAGGGCTTCGAGTTCGTCAACAAGGTGGTCGGGGGCACCGTGCCCAAGGAGTACATCAACCCCACCGCGCGCGGCATCGAGGAGGCGCTGAGCAGCGGGGTGGTGGCCGGGTTCCCGGTCGTCGACATCAGGGTGACCCTGGTCGACGGCTCCTACCACGACGTCGACTCCAACGAGCAGGCGTTCCAGATCGCGGGCTCGATGGGCGTGAAGGACGGCATCCGCAAGGCCCGTCCCACCCTCCTCGAGCCGGTGATGAAGGTCGACGTGGTGATGCCCGAGGAGTTCATGGGCGACGTCATGGGCGACCTCAGCGGCCGCCGCGGCCACATCCTCGGCATGGAGGGACGGTCGAGCAACCAGATGGTCCACGCCGAAGTCCCTCTCGCGAACATGTTCGGCTACTCCACGGTGCTGCGCAGCATGACCCAGGGTCGCGCCACGTACTCCATGGAGTTCGATCACTATCAGCAGCTGCCCCAGGGCCTGGTCGACGAGATCGTCGCCAAGGCCAAGGGCTGACCGCACCACCGGGCCACATCAGAGGCAGGAGATGGCGAAGAAGAAGTACGACAGCACGAAGCCGCACGTGAACGTGGGCACCATCGGTCACATCGACCATGGGAAGACCACGCTCACCGCGGCCATCACCAAGGTGCTCGCGCAGGCCGGTGGCGCCACGTTCCGCTCCTTCGACTCCATCGACAACGCGCCCGAGGAGAAGGCGCGCGGCATCACCATCGCCACGGCGCACGTCGAGTACGAGACCGAGAACCGGCACTACGCGCACGTCGACTGCCCCGGTCACGCCGACTACATCAAGAACATGATCACCGGCGCGGCGCAGATGGACGGCGCCATCCTGGTGGTGGCGGCGACCGACGGCCCCATGCCCCAGACCCGCGAGCACATCCTGCTGGCGAACCAGGTGGGTGTGAAGCACATCGTGGTGGCCCTCAACAAGGTCGACGCGGTCGACGACGAGGAGCTGCTCGAGCTGGTCGAGCTCGAGGTCCGCGAGCTGCTCAGCAAGTACGACTTCCCCGGCGACGACGCCCCCGTGGTGCGCGTCTCCGCGCTGAAGGCGCTGGAGGGCGACAAGGCCGCCGAGAGCGGCATCCTCGAGCTGATGGCGGCGGTCGACTCCTACATCCCGATTCCGGAGCGTCCCGTCGACAAGCCGTTCATGATGCCCATCGAGGACGTGTTCTCGATCGAGGGTCGCGGCACCGTGGTGACCGGGCGCATCGAGCGCGGCATCGTCAAGGTGAACGAGCCGGTCGAGATCGTCGGTATCAAGGACACCACCAAGACCGTGGTCACCGGTGTCGAGATGTTCAAGAAGCTGCTCGACGCGGGCGAGGCCGGCATGAACGTCGGCTGCCTGATCCGCGGCGTCAAGCGCGAGGAGGTCGAGCGCGGCCAGGTGCTCGCCAAGCCGGGCACCATCACCCCGCACACCGACTTCAAGGCGCAGGTGTACGTCCTCTCCAAGGAGGAGGGCGGCCGGCACACCCCCTTCTTCAAGGGGTATCGTCCGCAGTTCTACATTCGCACCACCGACGTCACCGGAACCATCGACCTGCCCGAGGGCACGGAGATGGTGATGCCCGGCGACAACATCGAGATGACCATCCAGCTCATCACCCCGATCGCGGTCGAGGAGGGGATGCGCTTCGCCATCCGCGAGGGTGGGCGTACCGTGGGTGCCGGTTCGGTCACCTCGGTCACGCAGACCGCCCCCGTGGCCGGCAAGAAGAAGTAGCGGAACAGGAAAGAAGAGGCTAACCGGCTCCGTCATGGCGCAGAAGATTCGCATCAGGCTCAAGGCCTACGATCACAAGGTCCTGGACCAGGCCGCGTCGAAGATCGTCGACACGGCGGTGCGTACTGGCACGCGCGTGGCGGGGCCGGTCCCCCTGCCCACCAGCATCGCCAAGTACTGCGTGATCCGCTCGCCCTTCATCGACAAGGATTCGCGCGAGCAGTTCGAGATCCGCACGCACAAGCGCATCGTCGACATCCTCGATCCCAACCCCAAGGTGGTCGACGCGCTGATGCGCCTCAACCTCCCCAGCGGGGTGAACATCGAGATCAAGCTCTCCCAGGAGAGCACCGCCGCCGGGGCGCGGCGATGAGCAGGGGCATCCTCGCCCGCAAGGTGGGTATGACCCAGCTCTTCACCGAGCGCGGCACGGTGGTCCCGGTCACCGTGCTCGAGGCCGGCCCGTGCCGGGTGGTGCAGCGCAAGACCACCGCGATCGACGGCTACGAGGCGGTGCAGATCGGCTTCGGAGACCGCTCTCCGAAGCGCACCCCCAAGCCGCTGATCGGCCATCTCAAGCGTGCCGGGCTGCGCCCGATGCGCACCCTGGTCGAGCTGCGCGACGCCGGCGAGGCGACGATCGGCTCGGAGCTCACCGCCGAGATGTTCACCGCGGGCGACCGCGTGGACGTCACCGGGGTGAGCAAGGGCAAGGGCTTCGCCGGTCAGCACAAGCGTCATAACTTCGGCCGCGGCCCGGTCACCCACGGTTCCCACAACATCCGGCAGCCAGGGTCGATCGGCTCGGTCGATGCGGCGCGCACCATGCGCGGGCTGAAGATGGCCGGCCACCTCGGCGCCAGCCGGAGCACGGTCAAGGGCCTCGAGGTGGTGCGGGTCGACGCCGCGCGCAACCTGCTCATGCTCAAGGGCGCGGTCCCGGGCAGCCGCAACGGCGTGGTGCTCATCCGCGACGCCGACCGGCAGGCGACGCTCTGATGGCCAGCGCCCCCGTCGTCGACCAGAGCGGCCTGCGCACGGGCAGCCTGGATCTCAGCGCGGAGATCTTCGATTGCGCCGTCAACGAGCCGGTGATGCACCAGGCGCTGCTGCGCCAGCTCGCCAACGCCCGCCAGGGCACCCATGACACCAAGAACCGGCGGGAGGTCCGCGGCGGTGGCCGCAAGCCGTACCGCCAGAAGGGCACCGGCCGCGCCCGCCAGGGCTCGATCCGCGCGCCCCACTACAAGGGCGGCGGCGTCGTCTTCGGCCCCACCCCCCGCTCCCACCGCCAGGACATGCCCCGCAAGCAGCGGCGGCTGGCGCTGCGCAGCGCGCTGAGCGCCAAGGCCCAGGCCGGGGAGATGCTGGTGCTCGACGGCTTCGCCCTCGAGGCGCCGAAGACCAGGGCGGTGGCCGACATGCTCCACGCCATCGGCGCGGAGGGAGGCGCCGGGTCGCCGGTGGTCACCAAGGTGCTGCTGGTGCTCGGCTCCCACAACGAGATGCTGGAGCGCAGCGCACGCAACCTCCCCGAGGTGCGGGTGCTGCTCGCCGCCAATCTCAACATCCGCGATCTGCTCACCGGCAACACCGTGGTCATGACCAGGGATGCCGTCGAGCATCTCACGGAGGTGCTGTCGTGAGCCGCAGCCCCGACCAGCTGCTGACCCGGCCGGTGGTCAGCGAGAAGTCCTACGCGGGCATGGCGGAGGGCCGCTACGTCTTCCGCTGCCGCACGGACGCGAACAAGATCGAGATCAAGAAGGCGGTCGAGGAGGCCTTCGCCTCCCAGAAGATCACCGTGATCGCGGTCAACACCCTCAACGTCCGCGGCAAGGTGCGGCAGCGCTCGCGCGGCCGCCGGCGCATCGTCGGGCACAGCCCCGACTGGAAGAAGGCGATCGTGACGCTGGCCCCGGGCCAGCGGATCGAAGGCCTCTTCGAGGGCGTCTGATGCCGATCCGCAAGTACAAGCCCACCAGCCCCGGCCGCCGCTTCATGTCGGGCAGCACCTTCGAGGAGATCACCCGCGATCACCCCGAGAAGTCGCTGGTCGAGCACCTCAAGACCTTCAGCGGCCGCAACGCCAGCGGCAAGATCACGGTGCGCCACCGCGGTGGTGGCCACAAGAAGCTGTACCGGATCATCGACTTCAAGCGGAACAAGCTCGACGTGCCCGGCAAGGTCGCCGAGATCGAGTACGACCCCAACCGCAGCGCCCGGATCGCCCTGATCCACTACGCCGACGGCGAGAAGCGCTACATCCTCTGGCCGGTGGGGCTGAAGGTGGGCGACACCGTCATGGCGGGCCCGAAGGCCGAGATCAAGCCGGGCAACTCGCTGCCCCTGTCCAACATCCCGCTGGGCACGACCATCCACAACATCGAGCTCACCCTCGGGCGCGGCGGCAAGATGGTGCGCAGCGCCGGCGTCGCCGCCCAGCTGCTCGCCAAGGAGGGGGCGCTGGCCACCCTCCGCATGCCCAGCGGCGAGGTGCGCCGGGTCGACGTGCGCTGCTCGGCGACGATCGGCCAGGTGGCCAACGTCGAGCACGCGAACATCAACATCGGCAAGGCCGGGAAGATGCGCTGGCGCGGCTTCCGGCCCGCGGTCCGTGGCATGACCATGAACCCCTTCGACCATCCCCATGGCGGCGGTGAGGGCCGCAGCGGCGCCGGTGGCAACCCGCAGACCCCCTGGGGCAAGCCGGCGCTGGGGCATCGCACCCGGCACAACAAGTCGACGGACCGCATGATCGTGCGGCGCCGGAGCAAGTAGGGAACGGCGAGCATGAGCACAGCTGAGAGGGCCCGGTCATGAGCCGGTCCACCCGCAAGGGTCCGTTCTGCGACGAGCACCTGCTCCGCAAGGTGCAGGTCCTGAACAGCACCCGCGAGAAGAAGGTGATCAAGACGTGGTCGCGGCGCAGCGACGTCTTCCCCGAGATGGTGGGACACACCATCGCGGTGCACGACGGTCGCAAGCACGTCCCCGTCTTCATCACCGAGACCATGGTCGGACACAAGCTCGGCGAGTTCGCCGTCACCCGCAAGTTCCGCGGGCACGGCCACCACACCGAGCGCAGCGCGGCGCTGAAGTAGCATGGAAGTCGTCGCCACCGCCAAGTGGGTGCGCACCACCGCACGCAAGGCCAGGCTGGTCGCCGCCACCGTCGAGGGGCTCTCGGTGGCGGACGCGCTGACCATCCTCGCCTTCACCCCG
This sequence comes from Candidatus Dormiibacterota bacterium, assembly GCA_036495095.1. NCBI lineage: Bacteria > Bacillati > Candidatus Dormiibacterota > Candidatus Dormiibacterota bacterium. The sequence continues at coordinate 11,921 of DASXNK010000187.1, forward strand.
CGTTACGCCGCCATCGAGGTCGCCAAGGTGATCAAGTCGGCGGCGGCCAACGCCGAGCACAACTACAACCTCGACGTGTCGACGCTGCGCGTCGCCCGCATCGAGATCGACGGAGCCACCGTGATCAAGCGCTTCCAGCCGCGCGCCCAGGGCCGTGCCTTCAGCATCCTGAAGCGCACCAGCCACCTGCGCGCGGTGGTCAGCGACGACGCGGTCAAGGAGCGGCAGCGGAAGCGTCGCGGCCCGGCGGCGGTGGCCGCCCCGGCGCCCGCGGCCGAGCCCGCAGCGAAGCGCCGCCCGGCACGGCCGGCGCGGCCCAGGAAGTCCACGACAGAGGGAACCGCCCCGGCGGCGGCCGAGGCGGAGGCAGAGTAAATGGGTCAGAAGGTCAACCCGGTCGGATTCCGGCTCGGCATCTACAGGAACTGGGATGCCCGCTGGTACGCCGACAAGGACTACACCAAGCTCCTCCACGAGGACCTGGCGATGCGGCGGCTGATCACCGGCCGCCTCCGCAACGCCGGACTGGCGCGCATCGAGACCGAGCGCAGCGCCAACCAGCTGACGATCATCATCCAGACCGCCAAGCCGGGCATCGTGATCGGCAAGCAGGGTGCCTCGGTGGACGCGCTGCGCGACGAGCTGGAGCGGATCAGCGGCAAGAAGGTCCGCGTCACCATCCACGAGATCAAGTCCCCGGAGACCGACGCCAAGCTGGTGGCCGAGAGCGTGGCCTCCCAGCTGGAGAAGCGCATCGCGTTCCGGCGGGCGATCAAGCAGTCGATCATGCGCACCATGCGCGCCGGCGCCAAGGGCGTGAAGATCCAGGTGTCGGGACGCCTCGGTGGCTCGGAGATGTCCCGCCGCGAGTGGGACCGCGACGGCCGGGTGCCGCTGCACACCCTGCGCGCCAACATCGACTACGGCCAGGCCGAGGCGCGCACCACCTTCGGGCGCATCGGCGTCACCTGCTGGATCTACAAGGGCGACTTCGTCACCGCCACCGGTGAGCCGATCCTCCCCGGCAGCGACGGCCGTGCCCGCGAGGAGGGCGACGGCGCCTCCGAGCGGCCGCGGCGCACCCCGGCGGCACGGCCCGACGCGGCCAGGCCCGCGGCGGAGCCGCGCGTGCCCGCCGCCGCGCCGGTCGCGGTTGCCGCCGCCCCCGCGGCCCCGGCAGCCCGGCCGGCCGCCCGTCCCGCGCCCACGCCCCAGCCCGAGCCGGTGGCGGAGGCGGAGGCGGCGACCGCCGTCGAGGTGGCTGACGACGTCGACACCACCCTCGACGACACCGCCGACGAGATCATCGACGAGATCGGTGACGAGCTCGCCGACGTCGACGTCTCCGGCATCGACATCCCCGACCCCGACGCCATCCCGGCCGCCCCCGAGCGGGCGCCGGCGCGGCGCAAGCCGCCGGTGGCACGGAAGCCCGGTGCTCCGCCGGCCAAGGCTCGGGAGGATTGATGCCATGCTGATGCCCAAGCGCACCAAGCATCGGAAGATCCACCGCGGCCACCGGCGCGGCGCCGCCCAGCGGGGCAGCACCATCGCCTTCGGCACCTACGGGCTCCAGGCGCTGGAGGCCTCGTGGATCACCAACCGGCAGATCGAGTCGGCGCGACGTGCGATGACCCGTCACGTCCGCCGCGGCGGCCAGATCTGGATCCGCATCTTCCCCGACCACTCCTACACCAAGAAGCCCGCCGAGACCCGGATGGGCAGCGGCAAGGGCTCGCCCGAGGGCTGGGTCGCGGTGGTGAAGCCGGGTCGCGTCCTCTTCGAGATGTCCGGAGTGACCGAGGAGATCGCCAAGGAGGCGATGCGGCTGGCCGCGCACAAGCTCCCCATCCACACCAAGTTCCTGATCCGCAGCGAGCCGGGTGCGGTGGAGGCGGCGTCGTGACCAAGCAGGCGCAGCGGCTCGAGGCGTTGCGGGCGATGGCGCCCGAGGAGCTGGAGGAGCACATGCGCGCCCAGCGCCGGCGCCTCTTCGAGGTGCGATTCCAGCAGGCCACCGGGCAGGTGGAGGACCACCAGCAGATCGGTGAGCTGCGCAAGGAGATCGCCCAGGCGATGACCGTGCAGATCGAGACCCGCCGGGCCGCAGAGCGCGGCGAGGGCGTGGCGGAGGTGGAGGCGTGAGCGCCATGGCAGAACAGGACACGGCGCCCGCGCATCCCCGCGGCCGGCGCAAGCTCCGCGAGGGGCTGGTGGTGAGCAACGCGATGAACCAGACCGTGGTCGTGGTCACCGAGGAGCTCAAGCCGCACCCCCTCTACAAGAAGGTGGTACGGCACCGGGTGCGCTTCAAGGCGCACGACCAGGACAACGCCTGCTCGGTGGGCGACCGGGTGCGCATCGCCGAGACCCGGCCGCTCTCCAAGGACAAGCGCTGGCGGCTCGACGAGATCCTCGAGAAGGCGAAGTAGGGGCGCGTCGACGTGATCCAGCAGGAGACCATCCTCAAGGTTGCCGACAACAGCGGCGCACGCGAGCTGCTGTGCATCCGCGTGCTCGGCGGCAGCTATCGCAAGTACGCCTCGGTCGGTGACGTGATCATCGGCACCGTCAAGGTCGCCCAGCCCAACGCCCAGGTCAAGAAGGGCGACGTGGTGCGGGCGGTGGTGGTGCGGGTGAGCAAGGAGTTCCACCGCGCCGACGGCAGCAACATCCGCTTCGATGAGAACGCCGCCGTGCTCATCACCCCCCAGAACAACCCGCGCGGCACCCGCATCTTCGGCCCGGTGGCCCGCGAGCTGCGCGAGCGCAACTTCATGAAGATCGTCAGCCTTGCACCGGAGGTGATCTGATGGGTCGCAGCCCGGAGCGACGCCGGCGGATGGACCTGCTCCACCACGGTTGGGCGGCCGGCCACGAGCGCCCGCTCGACATCCGCACCGGGGACACCGTGGTGGTGCTCGCCGGCAAGGACAAGGACAGGCGGGGCCTGGTCGAGCGCACCATCCCCGAGGAGCAGCGCATCGTGGTGCGGGGCGTCAACATGCTCAAGCGCCACACCCGCGCCGGCGTCCGCGGCAACATGCAGGGTGGCGTGATCGACTTCAACGCGCCGATCGCGTACAGCAACGTGATGCTGGTGTGCAACCGGTGCGACCGGCCCACCCGGATCAGCAAGGTCCAGCAGCCGGACGGCACCCTGGCGATCACCTGCAAGAAATGCGGCGAGATCTACGAGAGGACGGCGGTCTGATGGCGATCGCGACCCCGACCGAGAAGGCGCGCCTGCTGGTGCGCTACCAGGAGGAGATCGTCCCCGCCCTGGTCAAGGAGTTCCGGTACGGCAACGCCATGGAGGTGCCCCGCCTCGAGAAGGCGGTGGTGAACATCGGCATGGGCGAGGCCATCCAGAACGGCCGTGCGATCGACGCCGCCAGCGCCGACATCCGGCAGATCACCGGCCAGCAGCCGATCGTCATCCGGGCGCGGAAGTCGGTGGCCGCCTTCAAGCTGCGCGAGGGGATGCCGATCGGCATCAAGGTGACGCTCCGCAGCCGGCGGATGTACGACTTCCTCGACAAGCTGATCAACGTCGCCCTCCCCAGGATCCGCGACTTCCGCGGCGTCGACCCCAGGGCGTTCGACGGCCACGGGAACTACACCCTGGGGCTGCGCGAGCAGCTGGTCTTCCCGGAGATCGACTACGACAAGATCGACAAGCTCCGCGGCCTCGAGGTCTGCGTGGTGACCTCGGCGAGGACCGACGACGAGGGCCGGGCGCTCCTCACCCACCTGGGGATGCCGTTCCGCAAGCCCGGGCAGCAGATGTGAACAGCAGAATCCCTTCTACACCGCGCGCGTCGGCCGATCGCGGCCGATACGGCGTGGCGAGGTAACACGTGGCCAAGAAGTCTTTGATCGCCAAGAGCCTGCGACCGGCCAAGTTCCGGGTCCAGGAGTATCACCGCTGTGGTCTCTGCGGGCGTCCCCGCGCCTTCATGCGCAAGTTCGGGATGTGCCGCATCTGCTTCCGCGGGCATGCGAGCATGGGGTTGATCCCCGGTGTCAAGAAGTCGTCCTGGTGATCCGATGACCAGCGACACCATCGCGGACATGCTCACCCGCATCCGCAACGCCAACACCGCCCACCACAAGAGCGTCAGCATGCCCGCCTCCAAGATGAAGGTGGAGATCGCCCGGGTGCTCGTCGAGGAGGGCTACATCGAGTCCTTCAACGTCGGCGAGGCGGGGCCGGGGCAGCTGCTCAGCGTCGAGCTGAAGCCGCGCACCACCCGTGGCAAGGCGCTCAGCGGGCTGCGCCGGATCAGCCGGCCGGGGCTGCGGGTCTACGCCCGCAAGACCGAGATCCCCCGGGTGCTCGGCGGGCTCGGCATCTCGCTCATCTCCACCTCCCAGGGCCTGATGACCGGCAGCGCGGCTCAGCGCGCCGGGCTCGGCGGGGAAGTGGTCGCCTACGTCTGGTGACCGGATAGATGTCCCGCATCGGCCGCCTCCCCGTCCCCGTCCCCGCCGGGGTCAATGTCGTCCTCACCGGCAGCCACATCAAGGTGACCGGCACCCGAGGCACCCTCGAGCGCCTGCTGGCGCCGTCGATGCTGGTGCGGCTCGAGGACTCGACCGTCACCGTCAACCGGCCCACCGACACCACCATGCACCGCTCGCTGCACGGGCTCACCCGCACCCTCATCGCCAACATGGTCGAGGGGGTCAGCAGGGGCTTCGTGCGCCAGCTCGACCTGGTCGGCGTCGGCTATCGCGCCAGCAAGCAGGGTGACGACCTCGTCCTCACCCTGGGCTACTCGCATCCCATCCGCTACACCCCCCCGCCCGGGGTGACCATCGAGGTCCCCGTCCCCACTCAGATCTCCGTCAGCGGCAGTGACAAGGAGGTGGTCGGGCAGGTGGCGGCGAAGATCCGGTCGTTCCGCAAGCCCGAGCCGTACAAGGGCAAGGGCGTCCAGTACCGGGGCGAGAAGATCCGGCGCAAGGCGGGCAAGTCGGGCAAGGCGGGCAAGGGGAAGTAGATGTACAAGAAGCACGATCGCCGCCTCGCACGCGACCGGCGTCACGTCCGCGTCCGCAAGGTGGTGTCCGGCACTGCCGCGCGGCCCCGCCTGGCCGTCTTCCGCAGCCTGCACCACATCTCGGCTCAGGTGATCGACGACACCGCCGGGCGCACGCTCGCCTCCGCCTCGACCTACGAGCCGGCGCTCCGGGAGGGGTTGACGGGCACCGCCAACGCCGATGCCGCCGCCGCCGTGGGCAGGGCCGTGGCCGAGCGCGCGGTCGCTGCCGGCGCCCCCGTCGTGGTCTTCGACCGCGCCGGCTACCTCTACCACGGGCGGGTCAAGGCGCTCGCCGACGCGGCCCGCTCCGCGGGTCTGGAGTTCTGACGATGGGTATGCGCATGGATCGCCGCGACGACCGCGGCGGCTCCGACCTCCAGGAGAAGGTGGTCTCGCTCAACCGCGTCGCCAAGGTGGTGAAGGGCGGCCGGCGCTTCTCCTTCAGCGCCCTGGTGGTGGTCGGCGACGGCCAGGGGCGGGTGGGAGCCGGTCTCGGCAAGGCAGGCGAGGTTCCCGACGCCATCCGCAAGGGCGTCGAGGACGCCAAGAAGAACATGATCACCGTGCCGATGGTCGGCACCACGATCCCCCACGAGGTCCGCTACAAGCAGGGCGCGGCCAAGGTGCTGCTCAAGCCCGCCGTCCCCGGCACCGGGGTGATCAGCGGCGGCGCCATGCGCGCCGTGGTCGAGGCGGCGGGGATCCACGACATCCTCACCAAGTCGCTGGGGACCAACAACCCCATCAACGTGGTCCGCGCCACCGTCGGCGCGCTCGCCAGCCTGCGCACCCTCCGCGACGTCGCCGCGCTCCGTGGCAAGACCCCGGAGGAGGTGGTGGGCCGGCGCCGGGCGGCGGTGATGCTCGGCGAGTCGCTCGCCGAGGTGCCGGTGTCCTCATGAGCCGGCTGACCGTCACCTACCGCAAGAGCACGATCGGCTACGCGAAGGACCAGAAGGCGACCATCGCCGCCCTCGGCCTGAAGCGCCTCCACCAGACCGTCGAGCACGAGGACAGCGCCTCGCTGCGGGGGATGATCCAGAAGGTGCGCCACCTGGTGAGCGTCGACGGGGTGCCCGCCGACTCGCCCAAGGGGGTGACCCTGCTCAACTCCCGGCCGGTGTCCTCGGGCACCGCCGCCACCGCCGAGGCGTCCTCATGAAGCTCCACGAGCTCCATCCCGCCCCCAACAGCCGCAGGGCCCGCACCCGGGTGGGCCGCGGCATCAGCGCGGGCCAGGGCAAGACCTCCGGCCGTGGTCAGAAGGGCCAGGGCTCGCGGAGCAGCTCGGGGCTGCCCAAGGGCTTCGAGGGCGGCCAGATGCGGCTCTCCCAGCGCCTCCCCAAGCTGCGCGGCTTCCGCAACCGGTGGAGGAAGGAGTATGCCGTCGTCAACCTCGGCAAGCTCAACCGCTTCGAGAACGGCGCCATCGTCGACCCGGAGACGCTGAAGGCCGCCGGCCTGATCGGCCCGGCGCGCGACGGCGTGAAGCTGCTCGCCGCGGGCAGCGTCGGCCGGGCGGTCACGGTGCGGGTCCACCGCGCGTCGGCGGCGGCCCGGGCCGCGGTCGAGGCCGCCGGCGGCACCGTCGAGCTCCTCGAGGCACCCGCGGTCGACGAGACCGAGGCCGACGCCCTTCCCGCCCCCGACGCGGCATCCGACGCGGACGCCGCCGGCGACGAGGAGTAGCCTCCGACCATGAACCTGATCCAGGCCCTCGGACAGGCGATTCGCATCCCCGAGCTGCGGCGCAAGCTGCTCTTCACGCTCGCGCTGCTGCTCGCCTTCCGGATCCTGGCCAGCATCTCGGTCCCCGGCGCCAACGCTCAGAAGCTCCAGGAGCTCTTCGCCAGCAACTCCCTGCTGGGGCTGCTGAACCTCTTCAGCGGAGGCGGCCTGAGCACCTTCTCCATCGCCGCGATGGGCATGAACCCCTACATCAACGCCACCATCATCATGCAGCTGATGACGGTGGTCTCCCTGCGCCTCAAGGAGATGTCCAAGGAGGGCGAGCAGGGCCGCAAGAAGATCACCCGGTACACCCGCTGGCTCACCGTCGCCCTGGCGGCGCTGCAGGCCTACGGCTACACCGTTCTCTTCACCAGCACCGGCGTGCTCAGCAGCCCGAGCGCCGGCACGGTGATCAGCATCATGATCACCCTCACCGCGGGCAGCGTGATCCTGATGTGGCTCGGCGAGCTGATCACCGAGTACGGAGTCGGCAACGGCGTCTCGCTGGTGATCTTCGCGGGCATCATCGGCCGCCTCCCCGGCGCCGTCTACAGCTATGCCAGCGTCGGCGGCACCGCCCACATCCTCACGATCATCGTGATGGGCGCGGTGGCGATCACCGTGACCGCCTTCATCATCGAGGTCCAGCAGGCGCAGCGGAAGATCCCCATCCAGTCGGCCCAGCGGGTGGTCAACCCCCGCGCCGGGCAGGCGGTGCAGGGGCGGCGCAGCTTCCTGCCGCTTCGGGTCAACGCCGGCGGCGTCATCCCGATCATCTTCGCGATCTCGATCATGGCCTTCCCCACGATCTTCGCCAACTTCTTCCAGAACGCGGGCGGCGTGCCCGGGAGGATGGCGGTCTGGATCCGGGACAACTGGGGGCCGGCCGGAGGGCCGATCTTCGCCAACCTCGGGTACAACGCCATCGAGTTCCTGCTCGTGCTCGGCTTCACCTACTTCTACACCGCGGTGGTCTTCGACCCGAACGACGTCGCCGACGACTTCAAGAAGCGCTCCGTCTACATCCCGGGCATCCGTCCGGGGAAGTGGACCGCCGACTACCTCGGCAAGGTGATGGGGCGCATCACCCTGGCCGGCGCCCTCTTCCTCGCGGTGATCACCGTGGTGCTCCCCTGGGGCGCCAGCCTGATCACCGGGTCGAGCAGCACCACCGGCCTCTACCTCGGCGGCACCGCCATCCTGATCGTGGTCGGCGTCGCGCTCGACACCATGCAGCAGATCGAGACCCAGCTCCTGATGCGGCAGTACAAGGGATTCATCAAATGACCGCCGCCCTCGCGAGGGGGGGAACTCCCCCCCTGATGCGCCTCATCGGCTCGCCAGCCAGGGCGCGCCGATGAGGGCCGAGCCCACCTTCCGGCTG